>CAZSXA010000086.1:0-9411 GCA_964611195.1 uncultured Bauldia sp. | reverse complement strand
CTTTCCTTCAACGGGGTGCCCGAGCGGCTCCTCGTTCCCTTCTCTGCCATCAAGGCGTTCGTCGATCCTTCGGTCCAGTTTGCGTTGCAGTTCGAACCGTCTGTCGAGCAGCCCGAATCACCGACGGCCGACGAGGACAAGCCGGCCGAATCGGACGAGGAGAAGGTCGTTCCCGCCAAGACCGCGGAACAATCCGAAGCGCCCGCCGCCTCCGACGACGGCGCCGGGGACAAGGATTCGGAGGAAGAATCCGACGGCGCCCGCGAAGCCGAGGTTGTCAGCCTCGACGCGTTTCGCAAGAAGAGTTGACCGGCTGCGGCCCCGACGACCCGGGTCCGCCGGATCGGCGTGACGGGGCGGCCGCAAAGTGAACGCATCAACGCGCACCGAAAAGGACAGCCTGGGACCGGTCGAGGTTCCGGCCGATCGCTATTGGGGCGCCCAGGCCGAACGCTCGCGAGCGAACTTCGCTATCGGCGAGGAGCGCCAGCCGCCTTCGATCATCAGGGCGCTCGCAATCATCAAACGCGCCGCGGCAGAGCTTCACAAGGAAAGCGGCCGGATCGACGCTACCAAGGCCGACGCCATTATCGCGGCGGCGGATGAGATCATCGTCGGCGATCTCGACGACCACTTTCCGCTCGTCGTCTGGCAAACCGGCTCCGGCACCCAGACCAACATGAATGTCAACGAGGTCATCGCCAACCGCGCGATCGAGCTGCTCGGCGGCGTTCTCGGCTCGAAGCAGCCAGTCCATCCCAATGACGACGTCAATCGCTGCCAATCGTCGAACGACACTTATGCCTCCGCCATACACATCGCCGCCGCCGAGGCGATCGCGGATGACGTGGTTCCCGCACTGGCGGAACTCCGCGACGCGCTGCACGCCCGCGCCGTCGCCTGGGCCACGATCGTCAAGATCGGCCGGACGCACCTTCAGGACGCGACACCGCTGACGCTCGGGCAGGAGTTCTCGGGCTATGCGCGCCAGGTCGCCGCCGGCATCGAGCGGATCGAGACGGCGCTGCCCGGCCTCCACCAGCTTGCCCAGGGCGGCACGGCCGTCGGTACCGGCATCGGCACGCCGGAGGGCTTCGGCGAAGCCATCGCCGCGCGCATCGCGGCGTTCACCGGTCGCCCTTTCGTGGCCGCGCCGAATGCCTTCGAGGCGATCGCGACGCGAGACGCGGCGGTCTTCGCTCACGGCGCGCTCAATGCGGTCGCCGTCTCACTGTTCAAGATCGCCAACGATATCCGGCTTCTCGGCTCCGGCCCGCGCGCCGGCATCGGCGAACTCGCCCTCCCCGCCAACGAGCCGGGCTCCTCGATCATGCCCGGCAAGGTCAATCCGACCCAGGCGGAAGCGCTGACCCAGGTCTGCGCCCAGGTGTTCGGCAACAACGCCACCGTCGCCTTCGCCGGCAGCCAGGGGCATCTCGAGCTCAACACCTTCGCGCCGGTGATCGCCTACAACCTGCTGCAGTCGGCGCGGCTTCTCGCCGACGCGACGCGCTCCTTCAGCCGAAACTGCGTCGTCGGTATCCAACCGCGCGAGGACGTCATAGCTGCCAACCTCGAGCGCTCCCTGATGCTTGTCACGGCGCTCGTGCCTGCTGTCGGCTACGACGCGGCTGCCGCCATAGCGCTTTCGGCACATCGCAATGGCACCACGCTCCGCGAGGAAGCCCTTGCCAGCGGCGGCATCTCGGGCGAGGACTTCGACCGTCTGGTCCGGCCGGAAGGCATGGTGGGCCCGGCTCCGGAGAGCAAACCCGAGCGAGGAAGCTGAACCCGTGTCGCGAGGCGTGATGATCCGAACCCTGCTGGCCGGCCTCGTCGGGGTGGTCGTCGGCGTGGCGGTCGACCCGGCCCTTGGCGTCGGCCTCGGCATCGTGCTGGTCGCCTCGGCGCTGATGTTCACCGGGCGGTGACGACGGGCAGGAGTGGGTCGGCGCCCATGCCGCCGATGACCCCGCCGCGCAAGCGCTCGCTGACGGTCGCCGGACACCGCACGTCGGTAACCCTCGAAGATGCCTTCTGGGACGCGCTGGTCGCGATCGCCGCCGGCCGGGGCGAATCGGTTGCCGCGCTCATTGCACGCGTCGACAAATCGCGGCCGGCCGACGTTAACCTCTCGTCCGCGCTTCGGATGTTTGCGCTCGACTGGTACCGGGCGCCCGCTGGCCCCACCTAGCCCGGCGGCACCAGCAATGGCGGATCGGCGTTATCGTCGGCGGGCGCAGGTGGATCACCCGCATCGGCCGGAGGCGGAGCATCCACGTCGAGGCCAGGCGCTTCGAGCCCTGCCCCGAAATTCGCCTGCGTCCATTCGAGAATGCGGATGAACCGCTCGCGCTCCAGAACCTCGGCCTGCAACTGGTTGGTTTCACGAAGACGGCGAAGGCTTAGATAGCCTGCGAGCGGGGCAACGTTGACGGCGCGGTCCGGCGAGGCAATCGGACCCGCAAAGGTGACGAAGACGCGCGGCTGCGGGCCGTCTTCGAGACTGCGGCTGTCAAAGAGGATCATCTCCACGGACGCATCGAGGGTCAGCTGCGTCAGGTCGATCGGCGCGCGAATAATAAGCCGCACATCGTCGACCTCCTTGCGGATCGGCTGCGGCGTCAGAATGCCCGCTGCGAGATCGAAGGCGATGTCGTCATCGCCGAACGCCAGGGTCCCGGCATCGAGGAAGTCCGTGAATGCGCTGCGAAGCTCTTCCTCGCTCATCGCATCGCCTTCGTCGGCAAGCCGGATGACAAGGTCGAAGGCCTCCGCTCCGAAGAAGTTGAAGACGCCCTGACGGATCCCGATCGTCCCGGTGCCGGAGAGCGTTGAGGCGAGCGCCGCGGGCGACCGTCCGAGCGCGTTGAATTCGGCCGATAGGCTGACCACGCCTTCCGCCACCGGCTGGCCGTCCCGCCGCCAGACGAGCGTGTCGAGCGGAACGTCGGCAAGAAAGAGCTGACCGTCGACCAGCGCCTGGCCGTTGTCGACCTCGATCACCGCTTCGCCCGTGACGATCCCGGTCGAGAGCGAGCCGCTGCGAAGTTCGAGGAGGCTCTCCTCGCCGCCGAGACGGACACCGATATCGGCATTGCCGATGGTGAGCTCGTCCGCCACCGTCAACCGTTCCGCCGCAAGATCGAGCTCCACATCGAGTCCGCCGAGCATGCGGCCGGTGAAGGTCTCGGCCGACCACGGCTCGCCATCGCCGCCCGGCAGCGGCCGGGCCCCGAGCGGTAGCGTCATCAGCCACCCCAGATCGAGTTCCTCGATATTGAGCGTTCCCGTCAGTTCACGTTCGCCATTGGCACCGGCAAGCCGAACGAGGCCGGAGACGGAACGTTCGGCGACGGAACTCGGTGCCAGACTGACGGCGATCCCTGTCTCGTCGGCACCGACATCCGCCGACAGCACCACCGGCGCCGGAGCGTCCGGATCGGGCAGCGTGAGCCCGGCCAGCGTGATCAGCGGCGCGACGTCGCCGATCACCTCCACGGTGCCTTCAAATGCGGGCGTTCCCGCGCCGGCCCAGGTGAGCGTGCCGTTGGCCGGGACCGAAACGCCGGCCAGAGTCGACTGCAGCGTCACGGTCATCCCATCGGCGGGAACACCGTTGGCGGTTAGATCGAACGTCGCCGGCCGCAACATGCCGAGAGCGGCCGCATCGATTCCGGCCTGGCGGGCGAGGACCACAACGTCCTCGGCCTCGACCTCCGCGGAGAGGACAGCATCCGCTTCCGCCCAACCGCCCGGCCCAGCATTCGATCGTGCCTCGAGACTGAACGTTGTGCCGGCCGCAGTGCCGTTGAGTGCGAGGTTGTAGGCATATCCGGTTGCGACGGACGCAGTGAGGACGGCCTCTGCATCGAGCGGCACGAGAGCCGGTGCCACCCGGTCGAGCCAGTCGACGACTTCTCCGCCGAGCCCGAACTCATCCAGGACGGCAACGACTCCTTCCAGATCGTCGCCGGCTAGCGTAGCGTTGATCGTCCCCCTCGCGTCGCCGTCAAAGCCGGCCCAATTGCCGTCGAGAGCGATCCGCGCACCGGCAAGGTCGCCGATCGTGAGCTGTGTCAGTCCCAGTTCCTCGGGGTTGATCGTGCCCTCGAGCACGATATCGGCGGCGCCGACACCGCCAACGTCGAGGGTCGCCGCATCGAGCCGGACCCTGTAGTCGGCCTCAAGGGCGCCGACCTGATCCGCCGCGACAAGGTTGGCCAGCGCGGCAATCTGATCAAACGCGAAGCTCTCCGTTTCCGCTGTCACGGCGACCACGGCGCGGCTCGCCTCATCGACCGCGGCACGCCACTCCAGGACGCCGTTGAGTTGGTCTCCGCCGATGGCAACGCGAGCATTGGCAAGGCGCGCCTCGCCTTCTGTCATCGCCAGTTCTCCGGAAAGGTCGAAGGGCTGAAGGGCCGTATCCGAGGCGTCGGGGCCGATCCACCATCCGGCAAGCAAAGCCGGCTGCTCCGACGCCAGGCGTACGGAGCCGTTGAACCCTGCCTCCTCGCCAGGCGTGATCCGGCCCGCGAACGCGAGTTCGGACTGACCGGGAAGACGCAGGCTGAAGGCTTCGATATCCCACCCGTCCTCGTCGGTGGCGATCTCGGCCGTAACGCCTTGCAGTACCGAATCGGCCACGATGATCGAAGGGATCGTCAGCGAGAACCGGCCCGGCAGGTCCGGCGGCAGCAGCGCCTTGGCGCGCTCCCAAAGCGTTTCGACCGCCTCATCCAGTTCGGTCGCGCCACCGGCATCCGCTGCAAGGGCTCTGTCGAGGTCAATCTGGCGCGATGTCAGCTCCGCGCTGAAGGCCGCCCCGCCGCCGAGCGTGAGGGCCGCGGCGCCGGTGACGGCGTAGAGCCCGTCGGACGATGCCCAGGACAACTCGGTAAGCATAAGGGTCTCGGAATCGAGCGCGAAGTCACCGGAGATCGTCCAGGCCGAGGAGAGTTCCTCCCCCGGCAAGGCGCCGCCGAGCGCCAGGCGATCGAAGTCGAATGTTCCGGCATAGGCGAGAAGGTCGCCTTCGGGGCGGACGACACCCTCCGTTGTCAGCGTCCCGGCGAGATCGGCCGAGGCGGGCGTCACTTCGGCCGACAGGCGCAGCGATCCGTCGGCCGAACGGCGGCCGCTTGCCAGGCTGAAGGTCGCCGGAAGGGCCTCGCCGCAAACGCGGTCGGCGCGACAGACGAGCGTGCCCTCAACCCGCCATGGGCCGGTCAACGCCCCCGCCTCGAAGAGGTTCGTGTTGATCTGCGAAAGCTCGAACGCACCGCCGGTTCGCGCGTCGAAGAAGCGAAGCGAGCCGTCGGTGATGGTGACCCCTGCAAGGCTGACATCCTCCGGATCGACCGCGGAAACGCCCTCGGGGCGAAGCATCCAGTCGAGGCGGCCGGTATCGTCGACGGTCGCGACCACCCGCGGACGGTCGACGGTCATCTCGCGCACTTCATACTGGCCCGAAAGCAGCGGCAGCAGGTCGAGGACCATGTCGAAGCGTTCGATCCGCGCCATTGGCTCGCCCTCGATGTCGCCGACCTCGACATCGCGGAGCGTCACCCGGGTGGTCGGCAGAAGCGAGACATCGATGTCGCCGACGATGCGGACGGGCTGGCCGATGACAGCCTCGGCCCGGCTCTCGAAGGTCGAGCGGAAGCTATTCCAGTCGATGACCAGCGGGGCAACGAAGCCGGCCAGGAGCACGAGGACGATGAAGCCGCCGATGATGAGATAGAGCCTGCTCAGATCATGCCTCCCCTGGGAGCGACGGGCGGTGGGTCACGGCTGTCGACATTGGCCCATGCTGGACTAGCAGGAATGGCTTGAAGACGCAGCGGCGATGTCGACTCCGATGGCTGCGGCGGCAACGATTGCGTGTTAGTTACGATCCTCTTCGGAGGGGTCGAATGGCATTAAGTCCATGTCCATAGCGTCGCTTTCAACCATCCACCGCTCGCAGGATCGGTTCGCGTTCTATGCGAACGACCCGCCGGCGCTCGCCTTTGATGCCACACTGCGCAGTTGGATCGTCTTCGATCCGGATCTGGCCGTTTCCGTTCTGAAGGACCGCCGCTTCGCCGCGGTCGATTACCGTGGCGCCAACAAGGCCCTGGCGGAAGCCACCGGCATACCGCTCGACAATTCCGATCACGCGCTCGCCTACGTTCCGATCGCCCGTGACGGAGCGACACATCTGGCCCAGCGCAAGGCTATCGCAGCGAGAATCGCCGCCACCCAGCAGCTGGCTACCGTCGAATCCGCCGCTGCCGCCGAAGCGCTGGCTGCTCGCCTTGCGGAAGCCAGCGAGCACGACATCATGACGGACATTCTGGTGCCGATGGTCAATCGCGTGATGTCCGCACTCGTCGGCATTCCGATCGCGCCGGACGAACCGGCGAGCGCGATGTCGCGAGTCTTCGATCGCCTGCTGGGCGTCAGTCGCCATCGCGAGGTCGACGCGTCGATCGGCGAGGCCCGGGCGCGGGTCCGCGACGCCGCCGGCCCGGACGCGGACGAGAGCGCTCGGGGACACCTGCTTTCGTTGTGGATACTTGGATACGACGCGCTGATCGGAACGCTGGGCATGAGCATGGCGAAGCTGATTGAACGCCATGACGGCGAGCACCTGTCGGCCATCCCCTATCCCGACACGCCACCCGAAACCGGCGTCCCCTACGTCGCGCGGATCGTCGGTGAGGATACCGTGCTCGCGGGCAAGCAATTGCGGCGCAACGATCGGCTCCGTGTAGTGCTGCAGGCGTCGGCCTATTCTGCCGACCTCTCCGATCATACGCGGTTGTTCGGCGCAGGCGCCCATTCCTGCCTCGGCAAGGCGATTTCCCTTGCCGCTTGGCGGGCCCTGACCACGGCGATCTCCCGGGTCGATCGGCGCGTGCATTGGCTGGAGACCCGACTGCGACCGCATGACCACCTCTTCCTCGTGCTTCAATCCCTTCGTGTCGAGACTCGCTGATGACCCCCTCCGATGTCCGGGTAATCCTCATCAAGGCCGTGGACGATTGGGTCCTGGTCGCCGACCGTCCCGCCCTCGCCAAACGCCTTGCCGATCCGGACGAGGATGTGCGGTTCGATGAACTCGACGTCGACAGCCTCGCCGCCGCGGAGATCTCGATCGCGATCGAGGATCAGACCGGCTACGCCTGCGACCTCGCGGATTTCCTAACCTATCCCTCGATCCGGTCGCTCTCAGACCATATCGCCGCGCAGCTTGCAGAAGCCCGCACCTGACCTCGGCATCCTCTCTGCCCTCGCCGCCGCGACGGATGCCCGCTCAAGGCATGTCGCGCTCAGACGCATCGAAGAGATGGCGACGCCGCTGGAGATCGTATCGGCCTCGGGCTACCGCAACCGCCTGTCTCCAGAGGCCCGGAAGGCATTTGGCGGGAGCACGATCGTGCGCCAGCTGAAATCGGAAGCCCCGCAACCCTATGCGCGCTCGGTACTGGCTTCCGACGTCCTCCTCTACAGCGACGGCCGCGCGCCCGGCGACAAGACCCTCGTCATCGGCTTCACCGGCGCCGCGCACCGGCTGATGCTGCCGATCGCGACCGTGCTCCAGAATCTTCCAATCGAGCGAACGGATCTCGTGCTCCTGCGCGAATCGACCCGCAGCCACTACGATGCAGGGGTCGCCGGCTACGCTGCGACCCTTCCCGATCTCGCGGGTCGGCTGCGCCGCGACCTTGAGCCACGGCGGTATCGGAGCCTCGTCACCCTCGGCACCAGCATGGGCGGGTTTCCGGCACTTCGGGCCGGCTTGATGATGGGCGCGGATGCCGCCATCGCGATCGGCGGACGAAGCATCTGGCATGTCGACCGGCTGTCCGCGCCCAACCGTGCTCCGATCACCGCCTTCGATCCGCTCTGCCCGTGCGGCCCTGGCGAGACCAGACTGATCTGCGTCTATGCCGCGAAGAACGCCGAAGACATCAAGTCCGCCGATGCCGTTGCGGCGATGCGGCCGGTCGATCGGTTCGCCTTCGACACGGCGGATCACAACGTGCTCCTGGCGCTGTGGCGTCAGGGTTCGCTGCGCACTGCACTGTCGGACCTGTCGGCCGGGCAAATCCCGACCGTCGGACTCAAGCCCGACAGCGACGCCTGAGGCTGGCATCGCCTCTCGCATCGCCCCATCTGTTGCTATAGTGTTCTCATCCATGGAATCGCGCGAGCTGGACCGCCGATGACCGCTCCCGAGCACGGCGCGGCCCTCCCTGCGGGCACCGAAACCGAGCCCCCGTCCGAACCCGGCAGCATCGCTGCGCGGGCAATGGGCGCGCGCGGCGCGGCCTATCTCGAGGCGCTGAACCCCGAGCAGCGCGAGGCGGTCGAGACCACCGAGGGACCGGTACTGGTTCTCGCCGGCGCCGGCACCGGCAAGACGCGCGTTCTGACGACGCGGATCGCGCACCTGCTGGCCACCGGCAAGGCGCGGCCCTGGGAGATCCTGGCCGTCACCTTCACCAACAAGGCCGCGCGCGAGATGAAGCAGCGCATCGGCCAGCTCATCGGCGGCACCGTCGAGGGCATGCAATGGCTCGGCACCTTCCATTCGATCGGCGTCAAGCTCTTGCGCCGTCATGCCGAAGCGATCGGCCTGAAGCCCGATTTCACCATCCTCGACACCGACGATCAGCTCCGCCTGATGAAGCAGATCATCCAGGCCGAGAACATCGACGAGAAGCGCTGGCCGGCCCGCGCCCTCGCCTCGATCATCGACAACTGGAAGAACCGCGGCTGGAGCCCGAAGGACCTGCCACCGGGCGAAGGCGGCGCCTTCGCCAGTGGCCGCGGCGCCGAGCTCTACGCCGCCTATCAGGCCCGGCTGAAGGTGCTGAACGCGGTCGATTTCGGCGATCTCTTGCTCGAATGCCTGAGGCTCTTCCGCGAGCACCCGGACATCCTCAAGGAATCCCACCAGAAGTACCGCTACATTCTGGTCGACGAGTACCAGGACACCAACGTCGCGCAGTATCTCTGGTTGCGGCTGTTGGCGCAGGGCCGCCGGAACGTCTGCTGCGTCGGCGATGACGACCAGTCGATCTATGGCTGGCGCGGTGCCGAGGTCGACAACATCCTCCGCTTCGAGCACGACTTCCCCGGCGCCAAGGTGATCCGGCTGGAGCGGAACTACCGCTCCACCAGCCCGATCCTTGCCGCTGCCTCGCACCTCATTGCCCACAATGAGGGCCGGCTCGGCAAGACGCTCTTCACCGAACTGGCCGACGATGACGCGCCGCAGGTGAAGCTCGCCTCGGCCTGGGATTCGGAGGAAGAGGCCCGCGCCGTCGGCGAAGAGATCGAGCAGCTGCAGCGCCAGGGCCATGCGCTCAACGACATCGCCATAGACGGTGCGGCCGTTGCTCAGGCGCACGGCAT
>CAZSXA010000085.1:0-9531 GCA_964611195.1 uncultured Bauldia sp. | reverse complement strand
GGCCGCCCCACGTCGGCGGACGCGGCCTCGATACTGGGCGAGATCCTCCGTGCCGGTGTTCTCTGCAACGACGCAAGGCTGGCAGAGACCGGCGACGGTTGGACGGTGGCCGGTGATCCGATCGAAGGCGCGCTGGCGGCGCTTGGCGCGCGGGCCGGGCTCCGGCGTGACGCCGTCGAGGCCGAGCGGCCGCGGATCGCCACGCTGCCTTTCGAATCCGAGTTCCGCTACATGGCGACGCTGCATGATGGCGGCGAGCATCATGCGCTCTTCGTCAAGGGCGCGCCCGAGAGGGTGCTGGAGCTTTGCGACACCGAACGGACGCCGGACGGCACCGACCCGATCGACCGAACAGCGTGGGTCAACGAGGTCGAGCGGATGGCCGAGGAGGGAATGAGGGTGCTCGCATTCGCCGCCGCCGATGCCGGCAGGGCCGAGACGCTCGAACGCGAGACGGTAGGACGTGGGCTCGTTTTTCTCGGCCTCGTCGGCTTCATTGACCCGGCCCGGCCGGAGGCGGTGAAGGCTGTCGTCGACTGCCTCGGCGCCGGCATCGCGGTGAAGATGATCACCGGCGACCACGCCGCCACCGCGCGCGCGGTTGGCGCCGAGGTGGGGCTCGACGTGTCGGCCGGTGCGATCACCGGGGCCGAACTTGCTGCACTCGACGACGCGGCCTTCGCCGAAGCTGCGGTGCGGGTCAACGTTTTCGCGCGTGTCGATCCGGAGCAGAAGCTGCGGCTGGTCAAGGCGTTACAGGCCGATGGTCATCTCGTGGCGATGACCGGCGACGGCGTCAACGACGCGCCGGCGCTGCGCCGCGCCGAGATCGGCGTCGCGATGGGCCAGAAGGGCTCGGACGCGGCACGACAGGCGGCCGGCATGGTGCTCGTCGACGACAATTTCGCCACCATCGCCAACGCCGTTCGCGAAGGGCGAACGGTCGACGAGAACCTTCGCAAGACACTCGGCTATATTCTGCCGACCAATGCCGGGGAGTCGCTGCTGCTGATCGGTGCGATCCTGATCGGTGCGACGCTGCCGATTTCGGCGCTGCAGATCATCTGGATCAATTTCGTCACCGAGACCACGCTGTCGCTTTCGCTCGCCTTCGAACCGCAATCGAAGGGCGTGATGAACCGCAAGCCCCGGCCACGCGGCGCCAGCCTGATCTCGCGCTACGGCTTCTTCCGCATCGCCTTCATCGGCGTCGTCATGGCGGCTGTGGCGGCGGGGCTCTTCGCCTACGCCATCGGCGACGACAGGCCGCTCGAAGTCGCTCGGGCGCTCGCGGTCAATGCGATCGTCGCCGGCGAGGTGACGTTCCTCCTCGTCATCGGCACGCTCGGCCTGCCGTGGCGGCGGTCGGAGGATTCCAACCGGGCAATCCCGTGGATGATCCTGGCGGTCGTCGTCCTGCAGGTGCTGGCAACGCAATGGCGGGTTCTTGCCGATGCGCTCGGCATGGCGCCGCTGTCGTTGGGCGAATGGGGGCTGGTGATTGCCGCCGGGCTCATCGTTTACGTGGCAGCCGAGGCGGAGCGCCGGATCTCCGCGCGCTGGCGGTCCGAGTCCACGGAAATCTGACCGGCGGCGCACATGCTGCGCCGCGCCGCATTGTCTCAGACAGCGCAACGCGCTAGGCGCGTGGCTGATTGAGCGGCATCAACCGCCGGCAACCACGACAATGATGGAGGGCGCTCATGGCCGCATCGTCGGAGCTGAAGACAATCCGCCTCAACCTCGCGCGCAATGCCGAGTTTCCCGCCGGCAGCGCGCAGCACGGCTACCGCTTCTCGGCGCCGCTCGACAGCGACGGCCACCTCGATGCGGAGGGCTGGCGCGAGCACAAGGAGCATTGCCGCGTCGTCCGCTTCTGGGGCGACGAGGAGCACGATCTCGGCCATCTCGTCCATCGCGGTACCGGCTGGGGCTTCCACTATGATCTCGGCGGCGATGAGGGCGACGAGCTTGGCTTCAAGCTCGGCAGCCACCGCTTCGTTCCGGGCGAGTACGTCTCGATCCGCGACGACGATGACGAAGAGCACACCTTTCAGGTGGTGACGGTCGAAGACGTTCGGCTCTAGCGCGGCTCAGTCCGCAGCGTCGCCGGCGGCGTCGGCTTCTTCGCCCGATCCGGGCAGCGACCAGGCCATCGTGAAGGAGCGCAGCGCCTCGCGGCGCGGCGGCCGCAGCGTGTCGCGTCCGCGCGGCCCTGTGTTGGCAAGGATCGTGGCGCCCAGGCCGGGGCCGGGCGCGACGGCGAGCAGAGCCTGCGATCCGTTGGTCTGGCCGCTTGCCGTGCAGATGAAGGCCGGCGGCTTGCCGGCGAGCACAATCGCCCAGCCGAGCCCGCCACCCTCGCCATCGGGGCGGGGCGCCTTGCGACGGATCTCCAGCGTCTCACGGATCGGCCTTGCCAGCGGGCCCGCGTCGTCCTTCGCGCCGAGCAGCGCGGTGAGGAAGGTCCCCATGTCGGCGGCGGTCGATTTCAGTCCGCCGGCACCGGCGAGGCCGGCATAGTTCCATGCTGGAACCGGCTGGCCGCGGCGGTCGTGCGGCGTCGCCATCCGGCCGGCCTGCTCCTCTGTCGGAACGAATACCGTGTCGCCCATCCGCAGCGGCGCCAGAACCCGTTCGGCGAGCGCTTCGTCGAAGGGCGTGTCGTAGGCCATTGCCAGGGCCACGCCGAGAAGGCCCATGCCGAGGATCGAATGGGCGAAAGCAGTTTCCGACGGCGCGCGCCGCGGCCGATAGCTCTCCGCCCAGGCGAGGAGATCGTCGAGGCCGAAGGCTGCGTAGGGGTTCTCGGTATTGAGCATCGAGCGGCCCGCGGTCGCCGGCGGCAGGCGCGGGATGCCGGCTGTGTGGGTCGCGAGGCGAAGCGGCGTGATCCACTCCGGCAAGCCGGCGAGTTCCGGCCCGAGCTCGGCGACCGGCTGATCGAGCGCCAGGCGCTCGTCGCGAACGGCTAAGGCCAGGAGCAGTGTGGTGAAGACCTGCGTGACGCCGCCGAGCTCGAAGAGCGTGCGCTCGCCGGGCGGTGGTTCACCGCCCAGCGTCTCACCACGGAAGTGCGTGGCGGTGGTCTCGCCCAGCGCGCCGACAACCGCCACGCCGCCATGGCGGCGCGTATAGGGCGCGGCGAGGTTGTTCAGCCACTCCGGCGGGATCATCGCCGGCTATCCGGCGTTTATGCCGCCGTCGGCCGTCACCGGAGATAGGCCTCGTTGGCGTAACGGCGCATCATGCGGTGGGAGTTGAAGTAGGCGCCGATCTTCGACATCGACTGCTTCATCATCCAGACCCATTTGGCGCGGTCATTGTAGTAGAGCGGCAGCACCTTGTGCTCCAGCTTGTCGTAAAGGCTGGCGGCGTGGTCCTCGTCCGTCTCCTCGCCATTGCCGTCGGTGCCGACGGCCCAGCCGGTGACGTCCTCAATCCAGCCCTCGACCCACCAGCCGTCAATCGTCGACAGGTTCAGCGTGCCGTTGAGGGCGGCCTTCATGCCGCTGGTGCCGGATGCCTCGAGCGGCGGGCGCGGCGTGTTGAGCCACACATCCGCACCGGCCACCATACGCTGGGCGCTGTCGGTGTTGTAGTTCGGCAGGAAGGCGAGCTTCATCACGTCGGCGAGGTTCTCGGCGCGGCTGCGGATCAGTTTGATGACCTCGCCTCCCTCGGCGTCGGCCGGATGGGCCTTGCCGGCAAAGACGATCTGCAGCGGATATTCGCGGGCGATCGCGCGCAGCCGGTCGAGGTCGTGGAGGAAAAGGCTCGGCCGCTTGTAGGCGGTCATGCGCCGGGCATAGGCGATGATCGGCTTTCCGGGGTCGAGTTCGAGGCCGGTCATCTCGGCGGCGTATTCGACAAGGTCAGCGCGCGCGACCTGCTTGGCCGCTTCCACTTCGTCGTCCGGCAGATGATCAACGTGGAACAGGAGCTCCGGCTCCTCCCGCCAGTTCGGGATCGCGTTCTCGAACAGCTGGGCGAAAGACGGGTAGGCCCAGCGCGCGGCGTGGATGCCGTTGGTGATGGCGTGAACCTTGTAGCCGGGGAACATCTGCTCGGTCGTCTCGGCGTGGCGGGTCGCCACGCCATTGACGAAGCCGGAGAGATTGAGCGCCAGCCGCGTCATGTTGCAGTCCTCGGCGCCGGCATAGATCTTCAACTCGTCGAGCTCGAGCTCATTGCCGAGGATCTGCTCGACGAGGCTGTAGTCGAAGCGGTCGTGGCCGGCTTCGACGGGCGTGTGGGTGGTGAACAGGCACCGCCGGAGCACCGGTGAGGCGTCGTAACGCGGGCCGCCGTCGTCGACGAGGTTGCTGACCCGTGGGAAATGCCGAAGCAGCTCCATCGTCAGGAAGGCGGCGTGGCCCTCATTGAGGTGGTAGGTCTCGATGTCGAGTCCGAGCGCGGCGAGCATGCGGACGCCGCCGATGCCCAGCACCGCCTCCTGCTTAACGCGGTAGGCCTTGTCGCCGCCGTAGAGACGGCCGGAGATCTTGCGGTCCTCCTCGTTGTTGAGGACGAAGTCGGTGTCGAGAAGGATGATCGGCACCGGATTGCCAAGCGCGCCTGAGCACTCATAGAGCCAGGCTCTGATCCAGACACGGCGGCCTTCAAGCTCGACCGAGGCGATGGAGGGCAGGGGCGTGCACCACGCCTCCGGGTTCCAGGGATCTTCCTCGCCGACCTGATGGCCCGCGGCGTCGATTTCCTGCTTCAGATAGCCCTCGCGGAGGGCGAGTCCGATGAAGACCTCGGGCAGGCCGAGATCGGCGGCGGAGCGAGCGGTGTCGCCGGCAAGGACACCGAGTCCGCCGGAATAGGTATGCATCTCGGGGCGAAGTGAAATCTCCATCGTGAAATAGGCAATGGAGGACCGGTGCCGATACGGCTCAAGGCGATCGTTCATCAAATGACCTTCAGAGGCTGTTTACGCCGGACGATATGCCGGCCTCGGATTCAAGGAGTCTGTCGCAGTCCGGGACGGACGGCGCGTTTGGAAAGGCATTGAGCAGGAAATGGGCCAGCCGGCCCCACGACGCGGCCGGCCGGTTGTTGGTGTCAGCTGTTGTCCTCGCCGCCGGCCCGAGTCGAGCCTGAACCGGGGTTGTTGGCGGGCCGGCGCGTGTTGTCCTCGGACGGGGCGCTGCCGGCGTCATCGGCCCCGTTTCCGGCGTCGGTCGCACCGGGAGTCGGCGAGGTGCCGACGGCCGATCCGGTGCCACCGCTGGGGCTGGTGGCTTCGGTATCGGCCGGAAAGTCCGATCCGCTGGGTGCCGGCTCTGTCGGTGACTCGCCTTCGGGGAATGGCTTGGCAGCGGTCGATCGGCTCGAACGCGCAGTCGAGCGGGCCGCGCCGGAGGACCGCGAGCCAGACGAGCCTGCGCTCTTCCGCCGGGTGGAACCGCTGCCCGTGGCCTTCGCCGTCGAGCCGGAACCGGACTTGGCGCGGCTGCCTGACGCCTTCGTCGCGGTGCCGGATTTCGAGGCGCTGCCCGAACGCGAGCGGGTTGACCGCGAGCCGGCGGATTTGGACGTGGAGCCCGATGACCGTCGAGCGCTCGCTGTCTGCTTGGGCTGTGCCGCGGCGGTGGCCGGCGGGGTCGCCGAAGCAGGTGGCGGGGAGGCGGGATCGGTCGGTGCCGCCGCCTGGGTGGCGGGGGCGCTGGCAGTGCTCGGAGACGCCGCGCTGCGCCTGGGGGCGGGAGGCGCCGGGCTGGCCGTGGTCGTCGGCGCCGCGCTGGCCGAGGTCGAAGGGGCCGCGCCGCTGCCCGGTGAAGAGGCAGACGAAACGGATGACGAGCCGGTCAGCCGGTCGATCCAGGGAAGCGAACCCGTGCGGTTGTAGTGCAGCCACAACATGACGCCGCCGACGACGACAAGGGCGATCGGCAGGAAGTAGCCCGAGAAGCCGCCGCGGTCGAAGATCAGGAGTTCGAAGAAGACCGCGCCGGCGATGAAGAAGATGCCGAAGAACCGCGCCGTCCGCCGGGCGGTCAGCAGTGAGGTCTCATCGGAATTGCGGATGCCGACGCCATAGAGCGCGGCCGCAACGCCCACCGGGATGAGCGCCCAGATATAGGCCCAGGATTCCCAGTGGTCGGTCCAGATCTGGTAGAAGAAGATCAGACCGAGCGTCGTCAGGACGCCGCCGGGAACCGCGAAACCGGAGTTCGCCTCCGAGCCGCGGAAGGCCAGGATGAGAAACACCAGTCCGGGCACCAGGATGAAGGCCGGCCAGAGGCTCGAACCCAGCCGGATGTCGAACAACTCGCCGATCAGCAGAACCGCTCCGGCGAGTATCAAAATAGCCGCGATGTTGGCCCACCGATCGTCGGGTTGGGCGCCCTTGTCGCTCATCGACACACGTCCTCATTTTCGTGTTTCGTTTGAAACAACATGCGTTTCCAGCCGTCGTCAAGGCAGCCGATTGTCCCGCCCACCGTTGGCGGTTCGACTTCTCGCTACGCGCCGACGGGCTCGGCGCGGTAGAGAAAGGGTGGCGTTTCGGCGATTCCGGGGACGGCTATCGCCCGGCCGGCCGCCTGCAATGCGTCGATGAAGGTGCGATAGGGCTCGACGCGCTGGTACTGGCCCGGAAGGACGGCCACCAGAGTCCGGTCCGGCTCGGTGGCCCGGTAGAGGCGAATCCCGGGCAGGGTGTTCCGCCCGTCGAACGCCGTCATCGCCGGAACCAGGCAGATGCCCAGATCGGCCTGGACCATGGCGAGCGCGGTCTCGTAGCTCCGACACTCGGCGATGACGCGATGATGCGGCAACACCTGGGCGTACCATTGCTCGACGCGCTTGGTGTGCTGGGTGCCGAAGGTGAACAGGATGCAAGCGTTGAGGGTCGCCGTGTCTTCCGGCGACAGTTCGTGATCGGGGTCGGAAAGGCCGGCGAGGTCGATGTGGTCGGGAACGGCAAGGACGTATGGATCGGTCGCGATCTCGACCTGACGAAAACCGACGCTTGCCTGCGCGACCGAGTTGCCGGCGAGGATTCCGAGATTGACGCGGCGGCCGTAGAGCAGTTCGAGGACCTCGGCCGGGGCGGCTTCGTGGATATCGAGGTCGATCTCGGGAAAACGCTCCGTCAGGGTCGCGGTCGCTCCCGGCAACAGTACCCGGAGAGCGGAGTGTAGGCCGGCAATCCGCAAGGTCGCCCGGCTGCCGTCCGAGTATTGACGCAGCCCCTCGGTCGCCTCGTTGACGTTGGAGAGGATCAGTTCCGCCTTGCGGAGCAGGAAACTGCCGGCGTCGGTCAGAGTCATGTGACCGGGCGTGCGGTCGAACAGCCGCGCACCGATCGTCGACTCCAGCTTCGCCAGCTGCTGGGAAAGAGCGGGCTGGGTGAGTCCCAATTGCTTAGCGGCACGGGTGAGGGTGTCTGCATGCGCCACAGCCCAGAAGATCCTGAGCTGGTGCAGCGTCATGTCGGCTTTCGGCCAACTTCCGTTGGCCTCGGCCTCGGCGCCCTCCCCCTTGCCGTTGGGCGTCTGTTCTGCGGCTAGTGAAGCCACCGCGCCATCCTCGACATCATCGCAATGTCATACGACGCTGGCGCCCTGTTGTCGCCCCTCCTGGAGGAATCGATTGCCTCCGCCCGATCAGGCTGCCTGAGCCGGCGTGATCTTCGGGTCCAGCGAGCCGGACGCATAGCGCTTGGCCATTTCGTCGACAGGGATCACCTTGATCTTCGAGGCCTGGCCGGCTGCGCCAAACTCCTCCAGCCGGTCACGGCAGAGCTTCTGCATGGCGTCGAGCGCGGGCTTCAGGAACTTGCGCGGGTCGAACTCGCTCTTTTTCTCCTGCGCGATCTTGCGCATCGCGCCGGTCATGGCGAGGCGGCAATCGGTGTCGATGTTGACCTTGCGGACGCCGTGCTTGATGCCGCGGACGATCTCATCGACGGGCACGCCCCAGGTCTGGGGCATCTCGCCGCCGGCGGCGTTGAAGATGTCCTGCAGTTCCTGCGGAACGGATGACGAGCCGTGCATCACCAGATGCGTGTCGGGGAGCTTGCGATGGATCTCTTCGATGACATGCATCGCGAGAACCTCGCCATCCGGCTGGCGGGTGAACTTGTATGCGCCATGCGACGTGCCCATCGCGATCGCCAGGGCATCGACCTTGGTCTTCGCCACGAAGTCGACGGCCTGATCGGGATCGGTGAGGAGCTGGTCCATTGACAGCTTGCCCTCGGCGCCGTGGCCGTCTTCGGCCTCGCCTTCGCCGGACTCGAGCGAGCCGAGCACGCCGAGTTCGCCCTCGACCGAAGCGCCGACCCAATGGGCCATCTGCGCAACGCGCTGGGTGATGTCGACATTGTACTCATAGGAGGCGGGCGTCTTGGCGTCGGCCTCGAGCGAGCCGTCCATCATCACCGAGGTGAAGCCGTGCTGGATCGCCGAAAGGCAGGTCGCTTCGGCGTTGCCGTGGTCCTGATGCATGACGACCGGGATGTTCGGATAGATCTCGACGAGAGCGTCGATCATCTTCGCCAGCATGATGTCGTTGGCGTAGTTGCGGGCGCCTCGGCTCGCCTGGATGATGACCGGGGCGTCGACCTCGGCGGCCGCGCCGACGATCGCCAGACCCTGCTCCATATTGTTGATGTTGAACGCCGGGACGCCGTAGCTGTTCTCGGCCGCGTGATCGAGGAGCTGCCTCAGGGTGATGCGCGCCATGGGTATTTTCCCTCTTTGATCTCGTTCGTGTTCGTGATTAGCCGGCAAGGCCCTTGGCGGCCTCGACGATGGCATCGCTGGTGATGCCGAAATGCTCGTAGACGTCCGGTCCGGGCCCCGAGGCACCGAAGCCCGACATGCCGATGAAGACGTCGCCGTCGCGGAGGTGCCGGTCCCAGCTCTGGCGAACGGCCGCCTCGACGCCGATCCGCGGCGCGGTGCCGAGCACCTCGTCGCGATAGGCTTCGGACTGCTTGGCGAAGAGTTCCATCGACGGCATCGAGACGACGGCTGCGGCAATGCCGCTGGCGGCAAGCGCCTCCGCGGCCTCGACGGCGAGATGGACCTCCGACCCGGTGGCGATGATGGTGACCTTGCGCTCGCCCTCGCCCTCGCGCAGCACGTAGCCGCCCTTGGCGACCTTGTTCTCGCTGCCGCTGTCGTCGCGGAGCGCCGGCAGACCCTGCCGGCTCAACACCAGGCCGCTCGGGCCGCCGGTGTTCTCGAGTGCCGCCAGCCACGCCTCGGCGGTCTCGATCGCGTCCGCCGGGCGGATCACGGTGAAGTTCGGGATCGCGCGGAGGGCGGAGAGCGTCTCGACCGGCTGATGGGTCGGGCCGTCCTCGCCGAGGCCGATGGAGTCGTGCGTCAGGACATGGATGACGCGGATACCCATCAGCGCCGCGAGACGGAGCGAGGGGCGCGAATAGTCGGCGAACACCAGGAACGTGCCGCCATAGGGGATGAAGCCGCCATGAAGGGCGATACCGTTCATCGCCGCGGCCATTCCGTGCTCGCGAACGCCGTAGTGGATGTAGGTGCCGGCATAGTC
>CAZSXA010000084.1:0-9694 GCA_964611195.1 uncultured Bauldia sp. | reverse complement strand
CATCAACCAGTTGAAGCGCCTCGGCGCCTCCTGCGACTGGTCACGCGAACGCTTCACCATGGACGAAGGGCTGTCGAAGGCGGTCCTCAAGGTTTTCGTCGACCTCTATCGCGAAGGGCTGATCTATCGCGACAAGCGCCTCGTCAACTGGGACCCGAAGCTGCACACCGCGATCTCCGACCTCGAGGTCCAGCAGGTCGAGATGCAGGGTCATCTCTGGCACTTCCGCTATCCGATCGCCGGTTCCGAGCAGACCATCACCGTCGCGACGACCCGTCCGGAGACGATGCTCGGCGACACCGCGGTCGCGGTCCATCCCGACGACGAGCGCTACAAGGAGCTTGTCGGCCAGCACGTCATCCTGCCGCTCGTCGGCCGCCGGATCCCCATCATTGCCGATGAGTATGCGGATCCCGAGGCGGGCTCGGGCGCGGTGAAGATCACGCCGGCGCACGACTTCAACGACTTCGAGGTCGGCCGTCGCCACGGCCTGCCGCAGATCAACATCTTCGACATCGAGGCCCGCGTCGTGCTCGCCGACAACGAGGCTTTCACTGCCGATGTGGCCTCCAGCCCCGAACTCCACGCGACGATCGAAGCGTTGCATGGCCTCGATCGCTTCGAGGCACGCAAGCGCGTTGTCGGCATGATGGAGGGCCACGGCCTTATCGCCGACATCGAGGACATCGTCCACTCCGTCCCGCATGGCGATCGGTCCGGCGTCGAGATCGAGCCGTTCCTGACCGACCAGTGGTATGTCGACGCCAAGGCGATGGCCGGCCCGGCGATCGATGCGGTGCGCCTCGGCGGAACCGCGTTCGTGCCGAGGAACTGGGAGAAGACCTATTTCGACTGGATGGAGAACATCCAGCCCTGGTGCATCTCGCGCCAACTCTGGTGGGGTCACCAGATTCCGGCCTGGTACGGGCCGGACGGCAAGGTCTTCGTCGCCGAGACGGAGGAGGAGGCCGTCGGCGACGCGCTCGCCTTCTACGTCGTCGAAGGAGCGATCAGCGACGAGGAAGCCCGCCGCATGGCGTCCGAACCGGAGGCGCGCGCGAACTTCCTGACACGCGACGAGGATGTCCTCGACACCTGGTTCTCCTCGGCGCTGTGGCCGTTCTCGACGCTCGGCTGGCCGGACGCGACGCCGGAGCTCGAACGCTATTACCCGACCTCGGTGCTGGTCACTGCCTTCGACATCATTTTCTTCTGGGTCGCCCGGATGATGATGATGGGCGTCCACTTCACCGAGACCGAGCCGTTCCCGACCGTCTATATCCACGGCATCGTTCGCGACGAGAAGGGCGCGAAGATGTCGAAGTCGAAGGGCAACGTCGTCGACCCGCTCGAACTGATCGACGCCTTCGGCGCCGACGCCGTGCGCTTCACCATGGCGGCGTTGGCGACGCCCGGCCGCGACGTGAAGCCGGCGCGCTCGCGTATCGAAGGCTATCGCAACTTCGCCACCAAGCTCTGGAACGCGGCGCGCTTCGCCGAGATGAACAAGTGCGAGGCGCCGTCGGGCTTCGATCCGGAGTCGACAACGCTGATCGTCAATCGCTGGATCCTGACCCAGGCCGCCCGGGCCCAGGACGAGATCGTCGCGGCGATCGGGCAGTACCGCTTCTCCGATGCCGCATCGTCGATCTACCACTTCATCTGGCACAGCTACTGCGACTGGTACCTCGAGCTTGCCAAGCCCGTGCTCTCAGGCGCGGACGACGATGCCAAAGCCGAGACACGGGCGACCGTCGCTTTCGTCCGCGATCACATCCTGAAGCTTCTCCATCCCTTCATGCCGTTCGTCACCGAGGAGCTGTGGGAACAGACCGCAGCCGGCGACCGTGACGAACTCCTTATCCTCACCGATTGGCCGGAGCTGTCGTTCAGCGACGACGCGGCCGCCGACGAGGTCGACTGGCTTATCGAACTGGTGAGCGAAATTCGCTCCGTGCGCACCGAGATGAACGTCCCGCCGGGCGCACAGGTCCCGTTGACGGTGGTGGGCACCGAGGGCGTCGCGGCGCGCGTCGAGCGTCACGGCGAGGCGCTCTCCCGGCTCGCCCGCATCGGAAATCTCGAACTCGCTGCGGCTCCGGTCGACGGCACGGTGCAGATTGTAGCCGGCGCGACGACCGCCTGCCTCGACCTTGCCGACGTTATCGATATGGCGGCGGAGCGCGATCGCCTCGGCCGCGAACTCGACAAGGTCGGCAAGGAGATCGCCAAGTTCGACGCCAAGCTTGGCAACGAGCAGTTCCTGGAGAAGGCGCCGATGGAGGTCATCGAGGAGCAGCGCGAACGTCGCGCCGACGCGGCGGCTCATCAGGACAAGCTGAGGGCGGCCGTCGAGCGCTTGCAGGCGAGCGCCGGCTAGGCCGACGCGCGTCGCGCGGCCGTCTTCTCCGCGATGCTATGGGCAATATCGGCGCCCGACCGCCCGATGGTGAGCGCACGTTCCTCCAGCGACCGCATCGTCTTGGTGAAGAGGTTAGGGATCGCATTGACATGAACGCGGTTGCGCCGGCTCAGCACCTTGCGCGTCCGCTCGACCGAGCCGGGATGGGGCAGGGCGTTCGGCACGCCGTCGCCGCGGGCGAACACCATCCGCACATCCTCCGCATGCGGCGAACGCGTCAGGTCGGCGACGAGGGCGAGCCCCGCTCGAGCCGCCACCGCTGCGAGCGTGGCCGGCGTGAAGCCGATGACGTGAGCGAAATGGAACTTGCTTTGGTTCGATTGCAGCACTGTCGCGACATTCGGTACTTCGACGACGATGCGGGCCGTCGGCTCGCTGCTGAGGAGTGCGCGGAGCCGCGCCAATGCCTCCCGCGGGTCGGGGAGATGTTCAAGGACATGGAACGCGGTGACGACGTCGTAGGTCCCGTTGATCGCCGCGACGTTGAGCGGGGCCGTAACGACCTCGGCGCCATACTCCGCCTTGGCGTACTCGGCGTAGCCAAGCGTCGGTTCAATCCCGCTTGATCGGTATCCGAGTCGGCCGAGCAACGTGACCCATTCCCCGCCGCCGGCCCCGATGTCGAGCGCGCGGCCGCTTGCGGGAAGAAACGGCCGCGTGGCCTCGAAACGCTCCGCCGCCAGCCGAAACGCCCGGAGAACATGGCGTCGGTGCGGCGCGACGGCCTTCTTGTAGTCCTGCCGGTACTCGGCCTCGTAGAACTGCCGAAGCCGCTCCTCGCTCGGCATCGGACTGGAAAAGACCAGACCGCAGCGCTCGCAGATCACCGACCGCAGCGGCCGGCCACGCCGGTCCCGGGTCGCGACTTCGCGGTGATGTTCGGGACGTCCGTCGCAGAGAGGACAGGCAGGGAAGGAAGGATCGATGTCGCTCAAGTCGGTCAATTGGGTTCGCGGCAAGGACGCGTGTTTGCACCAAGCGCGCGGTATGCGGAAGCACGTCCTGCGCGTGGCATTGCCTCAGCACAACGCGTCACGAGTCGAAATCGGCGCCTTTGGTCTCGACGAGCCGAGCGAAGTCCTCGAGCTCCTCCTGGGCATGTCGTCGCATGCGCCGGCGCAGGAGCGGCATCAGCAGCTTGAGCGGCTGCGTCTTCGCCTGCCCCGCCCAGTTCATCGTCATCTCGGTGCCGGTGTCGGTCGGATGGAGAAGCGTTTCGACGCGCGCTTCGATCACATCGCCGGACACCTCGGAGAGGTAGCGCCGCCCGGGATCCACATCGATCATCCGGTCCTCCATCACGTAGCGCTGTCCGTTCTCGAGATAGTGCAGGCGGCTCACGGAGCCGGTCAGTCCCGGTGTCCGTTCGACCACCTCCATGCGCTCCAAATGCTTGGTCCAATGCGGCGCGTTCTCGGCGCGGAGCATCGCCTCGACGACTGTTTCGACCGGAGCGCAAACGACGGTCCTGACCGTGAATGACGGCATGGCTGCAACCATAGCGCGGCAATGGCTGCATGAAAACGAAAGCGCCGCCCGGAGGGGGCGGCGCTCGCTAGCGTTCGGAAAGGTCCGTTCGGATCAGACCGAGTAGTACATGTCGAACTCGACCGGATGCGGCGTCTGCTCGAAGCGGACGACGTCCTCCATCTTGAGCTCGATATAGCCGTCGATGAGCTCGTCGGTGAAGACGCCGCCGGCCTTGAGGAAGTTGCGATCCTTGTCGAGCGAGGTCAGCGCTTCGCGCAGCGAGGTCGACACGGTCGGGATCTTCTTCAGCTCGCGCGGCGGCAGATCGTAGAGGTTCTTGTCCATCGCCTGGCCCGGGTCGATCTTGTTCTGGATGCCGTCGAGGCCGGCCATCAGCATCGCCGAGAAAGCGAGATAGGGGTTCGCGCCCGGGTCCGGGAAGCGGACCTCGACGCGCTTGGCCTTCGGCGAGGAGGTGTGCGGAATGCGGCACGACGCCGAGCGGTTGCGCGCCGAATAGGCGAGCAGCACCGGCGCCTCATAGCCCGGCACCAACCGCTTGTAGGAGTTGGTTGTCGGGTTGGTGAAGGCGTTCAGCGCGCGGGCGTGCTTGATGATGCCGCCGATATAGAAGAGCGCATTCTCGGAAAGGTCCGAGTAGAGGTTGCCGGCGAAGGTCGGCTTGTTGCCCTTCCAGATCGACTGGTGAACGTGCATGCCCGAACCATTGTCGCCATAGACCGGCTTCGGCATGAAGGTCGCGGTCTTGCCGTAGGAATGGGCAACGTTGTGGATGCAGTATTTGTAGATCTGCAGGAAGTCGGCGGTCCGCACGAGCGTGTCGAACTGCATGCCGAGCTCATGCTGGGCCGAGCCGACTTCGTGGTGGTGTTTCTCGACCTTGACGCCCATGCCGGCCATCGCAGCGAGCATGTCGGAGCGCATGTCCTGGGCTGAATCGACCGGCGGAACCGGGAAATAGCCGCCCTTGGTGCGGACGCGGTGGCCAAGATTGCCGCCTTCCATGTCGGTGCCGGCATTGGACGGCAGTTCGACGTCATCGAGCATGAAGCCGGTGTTGTAGGGCTCGGTCGAGAACCGGACGTCGTCAAAGACGAAGAACTCGGCCTCGGGGCCGAAATAGGCCGTATCGCCGAGTTTGGTCTGCTTCAGATAGGCTTCCGCCTTCCGGGCCACGCCGCGCGGATCGCGGTCATAGGGCTCGCCGGTCTGGGGCTCGAGCACGTCGCACACGATCGACAGAGTCGGATGAGCGAAGAAGGGATCGAGCGTTGCGGTCGTGACGTCCGGCTTGAGGTTCATGTCGGACTCGTTGATCGCCTTCCAGCCGGCGATCGACGATCCGTCGAACATCACCCCCTCTTCCAGGGCCTCTTCGTCGACCAGCGAGCGGTCGAAGGTGACGTGTTGCCACTTGCCGCGCGGGTCGGTGAACCGGAAATCGACATACTTGATGTCGTCGGCTTTGATGCGTTGAAGAATTTCCTTTGCAGTCATTTTGCTACGATCCCCTTGGGTTGTTCGCGGCCCGCCCGCTGAGCGGATTTGGTTTGGATGGGTTGCCGGCGGCGGCTAGAGCGCTTCCGCGCCGGTCTCCCCGGTCCGGATTCTGATAGCTTCCTCGACACTCGAGACGAATATCTTGCCGTCGCCGATCCGGCCGGTCTGGGCGGCCTTGCGGATCGCCTCCACTGCCTGCTCGGCGAGTTCGTCGGAGACGACCAGTTCGACCTTCACCTTCGGCAGGAAGTCGACGACGTACTCGGCGCCGCGATAGAGTTCGGTGTGGCCCTTCTGGCGGCCGAACCCCTTGGCTTCTGTCACCGTGATTCCTTGCAGGCCGACCTCCTGGAGAGCCTCCTTCACTTCGTCGAGTTTGAACGGTTTGATGATCGCCTCGATTTTCTTCATGTCCCACGCTTTCAGCAGTGTGCCCCGACCAGAGTCCGACCCAGACCCGCCGACGCTCAGAAGCAGAACGCGTGCCACGATGGGGCACGCGATATCCTTCCAGTCAGTCTGCGCGGATTGTGGGCAGCCAAGAGGTAGCGGCCCCGGTTGAGTCTCGCAGAGGATGCACAGAACATAGGCAGATGCTTAGGACAAGGGCAGCACGCCGATCCGGGCCGGATATGAGACCGACTGAGTTGCTGGAGCCGGCCGAGATGGCCGAGGCCGACCGCCTGACGATTGCCGGTGGCACGCCCGGAATCGTGCTCATGGAAAGGGCGGGACGCGCCGTCGCCGATGTCGTTGCCGATGCCTGGGCCGGCGGCCCGGTTCTGGTCCTCGCTGGTCCCGGTAACAATGGCGGCGACGGCTGGGTTGCGGCGCGACTTCTGCGTGAGGCCGGCTTCCGCGTGACAGTTGGCGTGCTCGGCGACAGGGCGGCTCTGCATGGCGATGCTGCCCCGGCGGCGTCGCGCTTCGACGGAGTCGTTGTTGAAGCCCGGCCGCAGCTCGTCGGAGAAACCGGCATGATCGTCGACGGCTTGTTCGGCGCCGGCGTGAGGCTGCCGCTCGACGAGCGGGCGGTCGCGCTTGTCGAGGCGATCAATCGCTCCGCGGCGCCGGTCGTTGCAATCGATCTGCCGAGCGGTGTGGAGGGCGGGGGCGGCACGCTCGACCCCGTTGCCGTGAAGGCCGACGCCACCGTTACCTTCTTCCGCCTGAAGCCCGGTCATGTCCTGATGCCCGGTCGGAGTCACTGCGGCAGAGTCGTGCTTGCCGATATCGGTATCGAAACGGCGGCTTTGGAGGAGATTCGGCCGCAGACCTTCCTCAATCGCCCGGCGCTTTGGCAGGACGAGCGGCCGGCGCCGCGGCTCGGCGGCCACAAGTACCATCGGGGCCACGCCGTCATCGTCTCCGGCCCGCCCGATGCCACCGGCGCCGCGCGGCTGGCCGCTGGTGCAGCGCTTCGTGTAGGCGCCGGTCTGGTGACCCTGGCGAGCCCGATGGAGGCCGTTGCCGTCAATGCGGGCCACCTGACGGCCGTGATGGTGCGCGAAGCAGACGGCCCCAACGGATTGGCCGCGTTTCTGGGCGACAGGCGCCTCAACGCCGTGGTCATCGGGCCCGGTCTCGGCCGCGGTGACAGGACCCGCCAGATGGTCGAAGCGGCCCTCGATGGCGAGCGCAGCGTCGTTATCGACGCGGATGGCCTCACCAGTTTCGAAGCCGAGCCGGAGCGGCTCTTTCAGGCAATCGCCGGCGCCGGCGGCGACGCCATTCTGACGCCGCATGATGGCGAGTTTGCACGGCTCTTCAGCGGTATCGATGCATCGTCGCGCCTCGAACGGGCGAGGGCGGCAGCCAAGGCGTCCGGCGCCGTGGTACTGACAAAGGGCGCCGATACCATCGTCGCCGATCCGGGCGGCCGGGCGGCGATCGCCGACAACGCGCCGCCTGAACTTGCCACGGCAGGCTCAGGGGATGTTCTGGCCGGCCTGATCGGCGGTCTCCTCGCGCAAGGCATGCCACCCTTCGAGGCCGCCTCGGCAGCGGTCTGGATTCACGGCGAGGCGGCTTATGCCGTCGGGGCGGGTCTGATCTCGGAGGACATCGAGGGCCATGTCCCGACAGTGCTGGCGCGCCTGGGCCGTGCTGCCGTCTAGGGCCTAAACGCCGACATTGTCGATGAGCCGAACCGAACCGAGCCGCGCGGCAGCGAGAATCCGCGACGGCCCGCGGTCGTCGGCGGTGACCGGAGCGAGCGTCTCGGCGTCCCGGAGGGCGACATAGTCGACGACAAAGCCGCCGCGCTCCAGCCTACGCTGCGCGGCCTGCAAGGCCGCATCAGGGTCACCCCCACCGGCGATGGCCGACGCCGCCTCGACGATAGACGCGTTGAGTACCGGGGCGACCCGGCGCTGATCGGAATCGAGATACGCGTTCCGCGAGGAGAGGGCGAGGCCGTCGCTCTCGCGGACGGTCGGCGCTGCCGCGACCTCGATCGGCAGCCGCAAATCGGCGACAAGCTGCCGGATGACGAGAAGCTGCTGGTAGTCCTTCTCGCCGAAGACGGCGACATCGGGCCCGACGGCGAGGAACAGTTTGGCGACCACCGTCGCCACGCCGTCGAAGAAGTGGGGCCGACTGTCCCCTTCGAGGCCCATCGACGGGCCGCCGACATGGATCGTTGTCGCATGGCCCGCCGGGTACATTTCGCTGGCAACGGGCGCGAAGACAGCATCCGCGCGCTGATTCAGCTTGGCAAGATCACCCTCCAAGTCACGGGGATAGCTTTCGAAATCCTCATCGGGCGCAAACTGTGTGGGATTGACGAACACCGACACGACGACGGCGTCCGCCAGCGATCGCGCGCGGTCGACGAGAGCAAGGTGGCCGTCATGGAGGGCACCCATGGTCGGCACCAGCGCGATCCGTGCCGGCCCGCCCCGCCACGAAGCAATGCGGGTTCGGATGTCGGCAATGGTTCTCTCGACAGGAGCGATCATCATGTCTCCGCGATGGATGGGGCGGTTCGCCGCTCCGGCATTGCACGAACGGCGCGAAATGCCATCTTATCAGGAGCGCGAAACGATTGCGGCAGCCCTTCACACCATGACCAAGGAAGTGCCGAAGACCGGAACGGCCAATCAGCCGGCGATCAAGCCGAAGGCGGAGCCGGTGCCGCGTTCGAGCCGGAACGAGATCGATGCGTTTCTGGCTCAGGCGAAATCCGTGACGCCGACCGCAGGGCGCCGCGGTCGGCTCATTTTCGCCCTCGACGCGACGATGAGCCGGCAGCCGACCTGGGATTCGGCCGTCCAGATCCAGGCCGAGATGTTTCAGGAGGCCGGCAAGGTCGGCGGCCTCGACGTCCAACTCCTCTATTATCGTGGCTTCGGCGAGTGCCGGGCCAGCAAATGGGTCAACGACACCCGGGCCCTCGCCGACCTGATGACCGGTATCGATGTTCGTGGCGGCCGTACCCAGATCGGCAAGGTCCTCACCCATGCCCGCAAGGAATCGAAGCGCCAGCGCGTGCAGGCGATGGTCTTCGTTGGCGATGCGATGGAGGAGGATGTCGATGCCGTCTGCGCCAAGGCCGGCGAACTCGGGCTCCTCGGCGTGCCGGTGTTCATCTTCCAGGAGGGCCGTGACCCGCATGTCGAGAAGGCGTTTCGCGAAATCGCCCGCCTCACCAAAGGCGCCTTTGCCCGGTTCGACCAGAATGCCGTCAGTGAGTTGGCGGCCCTCTTGAGGGCCGTGGCGGCCTATGCCGCGGGTGGCCACAAGGCGCTGTCCGATCACGGCCGCCGCGGCCAATTGCTGCTCGAGCAGCTGCGTTAGCGATGCAGTATGTCATCCTCGGGGGGCTGGCGCTCGCTGCGCTCATCGGCATCGGCCAGCTCTACGTCAATCTAGACACGCGGACGCTGATTCGCCTCCTCCGCTATTTCGTCGGTGGCGGGCTGGTAGCGCTCGGTGCCGTCCTGATTTTCGCGCGTCAGTTCGCCCTCGGCATCCCGGCGATCATCGCCGGCGGGGCGGCAATCGCGACCGGCCGCATCGGCGCGATCGACCTCGGCGGAGGAACGCGGACGAGCGGTCAGACCTCGCGCGTGACGGCCGAATACCTCGACGCGTCGCTCGACCACGATTCCGGCGCGCTGAGGGGCACCATCCGCGCGGGCCGATATGAGGGAAGGGAACTCGACGATCTCGACGAGGGCGAGCTTCGCGATCTCTATGAGGAGGTTGCCGGTGACCCGGACTCCCGCGCTACTCGAAGCTTATATCGACCGCCGATTCCCCGGTTGGCGCGAGGACCGA
>CAZSXA010000083.1:0-9712 GCA_964611195.1 uncultured Bauldia sp. | reverse complement strand
CCGGATCACGTCCGGGGTCGCCCGGAACGACGAACGGAGCACTTGGGGCGAGGTCCAACCTATCCCGCTCCCGCCGCGCCCACCCGGCGCCGCCACAGCATCATCGCAATGAACAGGACGTACCACAGCGCAATCGCGCCGGGGAACAGCACGGTCGTGAGATTGTAGGCTTCGAGCGCGGCGATCGCGACGATGTTGCGAAGTCCCATGATGATGAAGAGCCACATCGGCTCGCCATGTGGATCGGCAAATGTCTTGCGGAAGGTCGGCCCGAAGCCAAGCGTATCGACCGCCGTAAGGATCACCACCGCCCACAGCGGATCGGAGGTCACGAGCCAGACGGGCAGCGAGACCATCGCGCCGCCGAAGAACAGCCAGTCCGTCCGGGTGATCCTGACTGCGCCGCGCTTCGAGTAGGCGAGCCAGGCGATGTAGATCGTGACGAGCCCTGAGAAGCCGATCGGCCAGGCGCCGATACCGCCACCGCCGGCGAGCTGCGCCAGGAACACAAGGAACGTGGTCGAGCCCCAGATGATCCAGGAGAACACATGCGGGCGCGCCCGGCCGGAGCGGATCGCGACGATGTAGGGCCAGAACGCCGCGATGGTGAGCGCTACCGCCAGCGCGGCGAAGAGCATCTTGTCCATCAGACGGCGCCGCTATTTCGCCTGCGCGAACGCAAGCCGTACCGCGAAGAACCCCATGACGCCGGCGAAGGTATAGTCCACCGCTCGCATCGCCCAGGGCGAGCGGCGGAGAAACGCAGCAATCCAGCCGGCCGCGAAGATCTGCGCCACACAGATCGGCGCCGCGATGACGATGAAGCCGACGCCGAGAACGACGAGCGTCGCCGCCGCATTGGGATCGTCGGCGCTGACGAATTGCGGCAGCAGCGTCAGGAAGAAGATGACGATCTTCGGGTTGAGAAGATTGACCAGCAGGCCCTTGGCGTAGACCGATCGCGCGCTCTCCGTCTCGCCGGCGCCGGGCGCCAGCGCGAAGGATGAGCCGTTCCGGATCGCGTCATAGGCAAGGTAGAGGAGATAGGCCGCGCCGACGATCTTGAGGATCGTGAAGGCCGTTGCCGAAGCGGCGAGGATCGCCGAGAGGCCCAGCGCCGCCAGCGTGGTGTGGACGAGTAGCCCCGTGATCGCGCCGGAAAAGGCGACGAGGCCGGCCTTCCGCGATTGCGCGATCGCCTTGCCGAGATAGAGCACCATGTCCGGGCCGGGCGTCAGCGTTAGCACGACGACAGTGGCGAGATAGGCCGAAAGGGCCAGCGGTTCGAGGCTGAGGCCGAGCATTCCCAGAAACTCCGGAGCACCGCGGACGGGGCGGTCCCCGCGCCCGCTATAGCCGATCGTCTGCGCTTCCGCCAAAGCCGGACGTGACAAGCGCGCGTGTGCGTCCTATCCCGCCGCGATGAACGAAGGGACCGATCAGCAGGTCACGCGAGCCGAACCGCCGGAGCCGACGACCTGGCAGCGCTGGGTGCGCTGGCAGTTCGGGCCGGTGCGCACGCTCCTCCTGGTGACGCTGGCGCTGTCGCTGTTCTTCATCGTCTTCCCCAATCTCGACGTCTGGTTCAGCCGCCAGTTCTACGACCCGGAGATCGGTTTCCCCGCGACCCGCGTGCCCGCCTTCGTCTGGCTGCGCTCGCTGGCCGAGACGATCCTCTGGGCGATCGTTGCCGTCATCGCGCTGTCGCTGATCGTCAAGCTGATCCTCCCGGAACGCGCCAGCCTCATCGCGCCGCGGACCTCGCTGTTCCTGATCTCGTCCCTGCTGATCGGCCCGGCTCTGATCGTCAACGGCATCCTCAAGGGCACCTGGGGCCGTCCGCGCCCGGTCCATATTGAAGCGTTCGGCGGCGACCTGCCCTTTGTCGAAGTGTGGCGGATCACCGACCTCTGCGACACCAATTGCTCGTTCGTCTCCGGCGAGGCCTCGACCGCGATCTGGCTGATGGCGCTGGCCCTGGTGGCACCGCTCGCCTGGCGCAATCGGGTGGCGATCGTGACGCTCGTGCTGGCGATCATCTTCTCGGTCAACCGCATCGCCTTCGGCGGCCACTTCCTCTCCGACGTGATGCTGTCGTGGACGCTGACGCTGCTCGTCATCGTCATTCTCCACCACTTCCTCTTCATTCGGCCGATCAAGGCGCTGTCGGCGGAGCGCCTCGAAGCGGCGATGACCCGTGCCGGCTTCTGGCTGAGAGAGCGGCTCGGACTGCGTGCGCGCGGACCCGATGACGATGGGTCCCCCGACACGGGTCGTTGAGCGGCGCCTGCACCTTCTGCCGTTGATGCCGAAGGCCCATCGCTGTAGTTCGGGTGCGGGCAATCGGGCGAAGACGAAACGGACGATGCTGGCGCGCGCGATCGCTCTTGTAGTGGGGCTCCTTCTGTCGCTTGGCGCCGCCGAGGCAGCCGAGCCGCCCTACATTCTCGTCGATATGGAATCGGGGCAGGTCCTCGCCCAGCGCGACTCCGGCGAGCGCTGGTATCCGGCCTCGCTGACCAAGCTGATGACCGTCTACCTCGTCTTCGAGGCGCTCGCCGAAGGACGGCTCCAGCTCGATTCGCCGGTCACGATCACTGCCAACTCGCTTCTCGTCCAGCCGAGCCGCATGGACTTCCCGGCCGGGTCGCTGATCACCGTCGAGAACGCGCTCAAGATCCTGATCGTCAAGTCGGCCAACGACGTCGCCATCTCGGTGGCGGAGATGATGAGCGGCTCGGAAGACGCCTTCATCGACGAGATGAACCGGACCGCGGCTGCGATCGGCATGAACTCCACCCGTTTCGTCAATCCGCACGGATTGCCGGGCGCCGGCCAGTACTCGACCGCCCGCGACATGGCGCTCCTGGCTCGGACGATCTGGCTCCGTTTCCCGCAGCACCGCGATCTCTTCGCGATCCCCGAGATCCGCTACGGCACCTCGATCATGCCGACCGGCAACAGCCTCCTCGAGTTCTATCCCGGCGCCAACGGCATGAAGACCGGCTACATCTGCTCCGCCGGCTTCAACCTCGCTGCCACCGCATCACGCGGCGGCGAGACGATGATTGCCGTCGTGCTCGGCGAGACCAGTCCGCTCGAGCGGGCCACGACCACCGCCGCGCTGCTCGACGCCGGCTTTGCCTCGCCGCGGCCTTACACAGGGCCATCGCTTTCCGACTATCGGCCGACATCGTCCGTGGCATCCCCCGTCGATCTTCGCCCGACCATCTGCGCGCCTCAGCCCGATGCCGGCGACGACGTCGAGCCGGTCGACCCGCGCGATCTCCTGATCGCCGCCTTCGGCGAGCCGGAGCCGCTGCCGCCGCCCGTTCCGGTGTTCGTCGGCGGCGTCGATCCCGATGCCGGCATCCGCGTCGACATCCCGCTGCCGCAGCCGCGCCCCGATATGGCGGACGACGACCGTTTCTTCGTGCCTCTGCCGCGGCCGCGCCCGCAGGCCGTCGAACTCCGCCTCTAAAGCCCCTCCGCGTAAAGGTTAACGCCGGTTAGCCAGCAATTAGGGTTGCCGGTCTGTTACCGTTTGCCCCGACAAGTCTAAGGACCGTCCAACTAATTCTTAGCATCGGATGGCTATGGCTTTCGAAGTCTTTACGAGATGGAGCGGCCGAGGTGCGGCTATCGGTTCTGGCGCTCGTCGATCGGCTGCGGCCCGGACCGCTTCGAGATCGTCTGACGCCCATCGCGACACTGGCGGACGAGACGCTTTCCGGCTCGGGCGACCGGGCGGTGTCGAGCCGTGTGGCGCTGCTCGCCTTCATTGCGCGTGTCGTCAGCGCGATCATTGCGCTCGGCTCGCAGGTGCTGATGGCCCGTTGGCTGGGCGAGCACGAATACGGTGTCTTCGTCGTCGTCTGGGTGGCGGCCGTGATCGTCGGCGGCTTTGCCTCGATCGGCTTTCAGATGTCGACGCTCCGCTTCATCCCGGAATACATCGCCCGCAAGCGGAACGGGCTTTTGCGCGGCATCGTCCGCGGCGCGCCGCTTTATGGCCTTGCGGCAGCGACTCTGGTCGCGCTGATCGGCGCCGGCGCCCTCGCGCTCTTCGGCGATGCGCTGGCGAGCTACTATGTGATGCCGTTCTTCCTCGCCGCGATCTGCCTGCCGATGCTGGCGGTCAGCGAGATCCAGGACGGCGTCGCGCGCGCCTTCACCTGGCCCGGCCTCGCGCTGGCGCCGACCTTCATCTACCGGCCGCTGGCGATCATCGGCTTCATGTATGCGGCGCTCCAGATGGGCGCCGAACCGGATGCCATAACGGCGATGTGGGCGACGATCGCCGCCTGTTACCTCGTCACGATCGGCCAGGCGCTCGCCCTTCGGCGCCGCACGCGGCGGGTGGTGCCCTCGGGGCGCCGGATCTATCGCCCGGCCTTCTGGGTTGCGATCTCGCTGCCGATGTTTCTGGTCGAGGGTTTCTACAACCTGATGACCAATGTCGATATCCTGGTCGTCGGTGCGCTGATGGAGCCGGACCGGGCCGGCGTCTATTTCGCCACGGTAAAGACGCTGGCGCTCGTCCATTTCGTCTATTTCGCCGTGCGGGCAGCGGCGGCCAATCGCTTCGCCCAGTACCACCATTCCGGCGATCGCATCCGCATGGAAGGCTTCATCCGCGATACGCTGCACTGGACGTTCTGGCCGGCGATCGCGATCTCGATCGCGCTGCTCGTGCTCGGCAAGCCGCTGCTGTCGCTGTTCGGCCCGGGCTTCGTCGATGGCTATCCGCTCCTCTACATCTTCGTCGTCGGATTGATCGTCCGCGCCTCCGTGGGGCCGGCGGAGAGCATCCTGACGATGGTCGGCGAGCAGCGCATATGTGCCGCTATCTACGTGTCGGTGTTCGCGCTCGGTGCCGCGCTCAACTTCCTGCTGATCCCGATCTGGGGGCTTTCGGGTGCGGCGATCGCGACCAGCCTCGCCTTCGTTCTCGAGGCGGCCGCGTTGGCGATCGTCGTCTACACCCGGCTCGGCTACCGCTCGTGGATCGGCTTCGCCTTCGGGCCGGTTCAGCGACCGGCCGAGGCAGGTTGAGATGACAGTCGCCGACGCCGGAAGCGTCTACGGGCGAAGCGCCGCGCCTCGGGTCTTCTCGCGCCTTCGCGCAGAGCCGATCGATATCGATCGCGCTGCCGATGGCTGGGCCGGGCTCGCCGAGAGCGCCGCTGTCCCGAACGCCTTCTTTGACCCCGCCTTCGTCGTTCCCGCCGCGAAGGCTCTCAACGCCGATGTCACCACCCTGGCAATCCGCGCCGCCGATGGCATGCTCGCCGGCCTGATGCCCGTCGCCGAGGAACGTCTCGGCCGAATTGCTCCCGCGTTGTCGGCCTTCGTCCACGACTACGGCCCGCTCGGCGTTCCGGCGGTTCGGGCGGACTGCGCCGACGATGCGATCGCCGCCCTGCTCGACGCGGCCGTCGAACGCGCCGGACCGGCGCGGCCGCTGGTGCTTCCGATTCTGCCGACCGAAGGCAAGCTCACCCGCGCCGTCTTCGCCGCCGCCGAGCAGCTGGAGCGGGACGTCTTCATTATCGACGCCCATGTCCGCGCCGCTTCGCATCGCGGCGCCGATCCGAAGGCCGAGTTGCCCAAGAAGCGGCGCAAGGAATACGCCCGCCTGCTTCGCCGTCTGGAGGATATCGGACCGGTCGGGCTCGTCGCGGCGACAACGACCGCCGACGTTTCGAACGCCCTGGAGGCGTTCCTGAGACTCGAAGCGTCGGGCTGGAAGGGCCGCCGCGGCACTGCCCTGGCGTCGGATCCAGGCACCAAGGCCTTCGCCCGCGCCGCAGTGTCGGCTCTCGCAGAACGCGGTGCGGCGTCGATCCTTAGGCTCCGTGTCGGCGAGCGCGACGCCGCGATGCTGATCTGCCTCCGCCACGGTTCGGCGGTGTTCACCTGGAAGATCGCCTATGACGAGACGCTGGCGCACTTCTCGCCCGGCGCGCTGCTGATGCTCGAAGCGCCGCGGCTCCTTTTTGCCGACGACCGCGTCGAACTGATCGACTCCTGCGCGGCGCCCGACCATCCGATGATCGACGGGCTGTGGCGTGGCCGGCGCCCGCTCGCGACGTTCGTCATCATGCCGGAGCGCCGCCGCTGGCTCGCGCGCCTCGGCCTCTCCGCCCACCGCATCGAGACCCGCCTCCGCCGCACGGCGCGCAATCTCCGCGACGGTGCCTCGTCCCGTCGCTCGTCAAAGGACGCGAACCATGAGCCTCATCGACATTGACCGTGAAGCCGGGGAGCGTTTCCCCGACGAACCGTTCCGCCTGCAGCACGATCTCGCGAACCATCCGCTGCTCTCGCTGGAGGCCCTCGCGGCCCTGACCGGCCGACTCGACCGCGACCGCGTCGAGTACAATTCCGGCCGTCTGCAGCCCGATCAGCGGCCGGAGGACGTGCCAACCATCGACGGCATGACGCCGCCGGAGATCGTCCGTCAGATCGAGACGGCCGACGCCTGGATGGTGCTGAAGAACGTCGAGACGGTCCCGGAGTATCGCGATCTGATTGCCGGCTTTCTGTCCGACGCCGCCGCGGCGCTCGGCCATTCGGATACGGGCGACGCCGGCATGCGCGATTTCCAGGGCTTCATCTTCGTCGCCTCGGCCAATGCGGTGACGCCGTTCCACATCGACTACGAGGAGAACTTCTTCGTTCACCTCGCCGGCGACAAGGCGATGCACATCTTCGACAATCGCGATCGCAGCCTCGTCCCCGAGGAGGAACTCGAGGTCTATCCCGGCAAGCACCGCAATCTCCGCTATCGCGAGGATTTCGAGGATCGCGCGACAGTCCATGAGATGAAGCCGGGCGAGGGCCTCTTCCTGCCCTACACATGGCCGCACTGGGTGCGCACCGGCGCCGTGCCCGCCGTGTCGATGGCAATCACCTGGAAGTCGCGCCGCGACATCCGCATGAACGGCCTCTATTTCGCCAATGCCGTCATGCGGAAGATGGGCCTGCCGCAGCCGACGCCCGGCAAATACCCGCCCTATGACGCGGCGAAGGTTCTCGCCTTCTCCGCAGCGCGGGCGGCCACGCAGCCGCTCCGCCGCTCCGAAAAGATGCGGCGCTGGCTGCGCCAGATCCTGTTCGGGCGGAAGGCGAACTACTTCTACCGCGAGCGGCCGGAAAGCTAGAACGGCGCCTGCGGCCGAGCGACCAGCAGCACCCAGAAGTTCCGGTAGGGCGAGGCGGCGTTGAACGCCGTCGCGATACCGATCTCGGTGACGCCCGGCGCCAGCATCGTCCGGCGGTGTGCCGGCGAATCGTACCACTGCCCGAACGCCTCCTCGAGCGAGCGGTAGCCGCCGCCGAGATTCTCGCCGACCTCGATCCACAGATAGCCTCCCGCCGCGAGGCGTTCGGCAAGCGTGCTGCCGAGGTCGTGCCGAACCTCGTCCGCGGCGGCGAGCCGGTCGGCGTAAGCCTCCGCAATTGCATTGAGCGTCGGGCTCACCACGACCCGCGGGAGACCTTCCTCGGCACGGATTCCCGAAAGCAGGTCAGCGGCCTCCGACGGGCTGACGATCACCGGCGCCGCGGCCGGAGTGTCGATCACGTCCGGACCCGACTGCATACAGGCCGAAAGCGCACCCGTCAGCAGCACGAAGATGGCGAACAGCGCCACGCGCCTCATGCGTCTTCCGACCCCAGCGCCGGCGAATGTTCGCGGCCGCCGTCATTTGCGTCGCGTGCGAAGACTTCGCTGAGGACGCTCGGCGTCAGCACGCCCTGCAGCGCGCCCGCCTTGTCGACGACCGGAACCGGATAGCGGGACGACAGCGCTGCCGGCAATGCTTCGGCGAGCGTCGCGTCTGGGCTGAGCGTCGGGCCGGCCTCGATCGCCTCCGCCAGCGCGTGAGCGCTGCCCACGCCGAGCGATCGAAGGCCCGCCTCGGTGACGACGCCGCGATAGTCCGAACCTTTCACGACATAGCCATAGGCCGCGCCTGCACGCTGCATCTCCGCCAGTGCACGTTCCAGCGTCTCGTCGGTGAGGCGCACCGGCGGCGGCTGCATCACTGTCTCGACCGTGAGGACGCGCGAGCGATTGACGTCCTTGACGAAGTTGCGGACGTAGTCGTCCGCCGGCCGCAAAAGAATATCGGCGGGCGTTCCCATCTGAACGACCTCGCCGTCGCGAAGGATCGCGATCCGGTCGCCGAGCCGCAGCGCTTCGTCGAGGTCGTGGGTGATGAAGACGATCGTCTTCGACAGCCGCGCCTGCAACTCCATCAGAAGGTCCTGCATCTGGCTGCGGATCAGCGGATCGAGCGCCGAGAACGCCTCGTCCATAAGGAGGATGTCGGTGTCGACGCAGAGCGCCCGGGCAAGGCCGACCCGCTGCTGCATGCCGCCCGATAACTGCGACGGGAACTGGCGCTCGAACCCCGTTAGCCCGACGGCCTCGATCCAGCGCATCGCCTGCTGCTCACGTTCCTTGCGCGGCACGTTGCGGAGCTCGAGACCATAGGCAACGTTCTCCAGCACCGTCCGGTGCGGCAGCAGTGCGAAGTGCTGAAACACCATTGCCAGATGGTCGCGGCGAAAGCGGATCAGCTCTTCGATCGAGAGCTTGCGGACGTCGACGCTGTCGATGACGACGTCGCCCGATGTCGGGTCGATGATGCGGTTGATGTGGCGGATCAGCGTCGACTTGCCCGAGCCGGAAAGGCCCATCACCACGAAAATCTCGCCCTCGGCTATGTCGAGCGTCACGTCGCGGAGCGCCACGGTGTTGCCGTCGGCGAGGAGTTCCTCGCGGCCGGCGCCCGACGACAGGCGCTCCAGCGCCCGCTCCGGATTGCGGCCGAAGATCTTGGTAACGCCCTTGATTGCGATCTTCGTCACCTAGCCGCCCCTCACGTCGCGATAGGACTGCATGCGCCGACCGGCGGCCTGGGTGATGCGGTCGAAGATGATGGCGAGAATGACGATGGCGATACCGCCGATGAGGCCGGTGCCGAAATCGTTGCGCTGGAGGCCGAGAAGGACCGTCTGGCCGACGCCGCGCGCACCGATGAGCGTTGCGATCACCACCATCGCCAGCGCCATCATCGTGGTCTGGTTGACGCCCTGAAGGATGGTGGGCATCGCCAGCGGCAGCTGGACGCCGCGCAGCAGTTGCCAACGCGTCGCGCCAAAGGCGCGGGCGGCCTCGACCACCGATCCCGAGACCTCGCGGATGCCGAGATCGGTGAGCCGCACCAGCGGCGGCGTTGCGTATATGACGGTCGCGATGATCGCCGGCACCTTGCCGAGGCCGAACAGCATCGCCACCGGGATGAGATAGACGAAGCTCGGGATCGTCTGCATCAGGTCGAGGAGCGGCGACAGCGCCGCCTTGAAGCCGCCCGACCGCGCCGAGAGGATGCCGAGCGGCAACCCGATGATGACGGCGAGCAGCACTGCGACGATCATGATCGCTATCGTCTGCATCGACTGCTCCCATAGGCCGAGAGCGCCGAGGAGATAGGTCACGGTCGCGATCGCGGCCGTGGTGACCCAGTTCCGGCTGACGACGAAAGCGAGGAGCGTCAGGCCGAGAATGATGGTCCAGGGCGGCGAGCCGCGGAGGACATCCTCGATCCACAGGAGCGGCTGCAGGATACCGTCCGAGATCGCGCCGAAGAATCCGCCGGCATTGATGACGAGCCACTCCACGAGTTCGTTGGCCCTGTCG
>CAZSXA010000082.1:0-9732 GCA_964611195.1 uncultured Bauldia sp. | reverse complement strand
ACGAAATCGAGCCGGTCCCCCTTGACCGGACCGGTCGCCGGATTGCCGGTTGCGGATACAGCGGCTGCCGCGACGGCAATCGAGGCAACGACGGTCACAGTGGCCAGCAAGGCCTGAAATCGCATCTGCATGGTTTTGTCCCCTCGGTGAAGCATGATGCGAAACTAGGGTGCGGCCGCTGAATGCAGCCGGTATTGACCGTTCATCTGCGGTTCATGGCCGGAGCACGCGGGCCCGGCTACGGCCATCAGACTTCGTGCAAGCCGACTGCGACTGTGCTAGGGGCGCGCAAATGGCTCGCATCGCCTTCTTTCCCGGCTCGTTCGATCCACTGACAATCGGCCATGTCGACGTCATTCAGGGCGCGGCGGAGATTGCCGACAGGGTCGTTGTCGCGATCGGCATTCACCCGGCGAAGAAGCCGATGTTCACGCCCGATGCGCGCGTCGAAATGGTGACCGAAGTCGTCGCCGGGCTCGGAGAGATCGCCGAGCGGATCTCGGTTCAGCACTATGACGGCCTGTTGATCGAGGCCGCTCGCGCCGCCGGCGCCACCATCCTTGTCCGCGGCATTCGCGATTCCTCCGACGCCGACGCCGAGCTACCGATGGCGGCGATGAACCGCGATCTCGCGCCGGAGCTTCAGACCGTTCTGCTGCCCGCGGCTCCGGAACACCGACACGTTTCGGCCACGCTCGTGCGCCAGGTCGCTGAGATGGGCGGCGACGTTTCGCCCTTCGTCCCGCCGGCGATCGCCCGGCGTCTTGCAGAGTTGCGCTGATCGGCGCCAAGCCGCTATCTAGCCCCCGAACCACAACCCCCGGAAAATGGTACGCCATTGAAGCCGCTTCTCAGGATTACTGCCGCCAGCTTCCTTGTTCTCGCGCTCGCTGCCTGTTCCGGCGATGACGACGAGGAACCCGAAGAGACGCCCGTCGAGGAGGTCGAGGACGCCGGCGGCGAAGACGCCGGCGCCGCGGTCGTTGATGACGATGAAGCAGTGGATGAGGCTCCGCCGGCCGAAGAGACCGTGGACGAGGGCGACGAGCCTCCCGCCGACGGTGGCGGGTTGGTTGATGACGCCGCTGACGCGCAAGCGCCCGCCGACGAAGCAGCCGATGAGGACGCGGCGGCGGATGCCGAGGGCGATGATGTCGCGGACGGCGAGGACGCGCCGGAGGACGTGGCCGATGCCGATGTGCAGGAAGGCTTTGCCGCCATCAGCACGAGCCCGGAAGACACGCTCTATATGGAGCTTGAATGCGGGCGCGTCGTCATTGCGATGCGGCCCGATCTGGCGCCGCTCCATGTCGAGCGTATCAGGACGCTGACCCGCGCTGATTTTTATGACGGCGTCATTTTCCATCGCGTCATCGATGGCTTCATGGCCCAGACCGGCGATCCGACGGGGACCGGTCGCGGTGGCTCGAACCTTCCCGATCTGCCGGCGGAATTCTCACCCGAACCATTCGAGCGCGGCACAGTGGGCATGGCCCGGACCCAGAACCCGAACAGCGCCAATTCGCAGTTTTTCATCATGTTCGGACGCTCGCCGAGCCTCGACGGCCAGTACACTGTCTGGGGCGATGTCGTCGCCGGCATGGACTGCGTTGACCAGGTCAACCGCGGCGAGCCGCCGACCAACCCGGACCAGATTCTCAACATGAATGTCGCCGCCGACATTCAGCAGGAGACACCATGAGCGAAGCAGCCGAACTCCACCTCGACACGACGCGAGGCCCGATCGTCATCAAGACGCGGCCCGATCTCGCGCCCACCCACGTGGCGCGGATCGTCGAGCTTGCGCAGGAGGGCTTCTATGACGGCGTTCCCTTCCACCGCGTGATCGAAGGCTTCATGGCGCAGACCGGCGATCCGACCGGAACCGGCATGGGCGGATCGGGGAAGAAGCTGAAGGCGGAGTTCAACGCCGGCAAGCACGTCCGCGGCACATGCTCGATGGCACGCGCCCAGGATCCCGATTCCGGCGACAGCCAGTTCTTCATCTGCTTCGAAGATGCGCCTTTCCTCGACGGCCAGTACACGGTGTGGGGCGAGGTCATCGAGGGCATGGAGAACGTCGACCAGATCAAGCGCGGCGAGCCTGTGCGCGATCCCGATCGCATCACCTCGATGACGGTCGTCTCGTCATCGGCGTGACCGCGTTCCGCTGAGCCGGGATCGGCTCGCATGCGGGTCGACCTGTTCGATTTCGATCTGCCCGAAGACCGGATAGCGCTTCGCCCGGCGCATCCGCGCGATGCCGCTCGCTTGATGGTGGTCGAGCCGGGTGCCCCGAACCGTCACGTCCAGGTGCGCGATCTGCCGGGGCTTCTCCGCTCCGGCGATGTCCTCGTCGTCAACAACACAAGGGTGCTTCACGCAGCGCTGGAAGGGACGCGGACGCGCGGCGACTCCACGATCGCCGTTCACGTCAATCTCGCCGAACGCGATGCGCCCGATACCTGGTGGGCGTTCGCGCGGCCGGGGAAGCGCATCGCCGTCGGCGATCAGCTGCTGTTCGTTGCCGCCGAGCACGCTGGAACGGAACTCACGGCAGAGGTGACGGACAAGGCTGCCGACGGCCGCGTGCGTCTCGCATTCGATCGCGGCGGACCGCATCTCGATGAGACGGTCGCTGTGCTGGGTCACATGCCACTGCCGCCCTACATTGCGGGCCGGCGGGCGGAGGACGCGGCGGACCGCACCGATTATCAGACCGTGTTCGCCGAAATCGACGGCGCGGTCGCCGCGCCGACGGCCGGGCTCCACTTCACGCCCGAACTGATGACCCGCCTGAAGGAGCACGGGGTCGGCGTAGAGGCTGTGACGCTCCATGTCGGACCGGGCACGTTCCTGCCCGTCAAGGTCGACGACACGGCCGGGCATCGCATGCATGCCGAATGGGGCAGCGTGACGGAGGAAGCGGCGGCTGCGCTCAACGCCGCGCGCGTTGCCGGTGGCCGGATCGTCGCCATCGGCACGACGTCGCTTCGTCTCCTCGAGACTGTCGCCGACGAGGCCGGCGTCATTCATCCCTTTTCGGAGGAAACGGATATCTTCATCACCCCCGGCTATCGCTTCCGCGCGGTCGATCTCCTGATGACAAATTTCCACCTGCCGCGCTCGACACTGTTCATGCTCGTCTCCGCCTTTTCGGGACGAGAGCGCATGCTGGCCGCCTATCGCGAGGCGATCGCGGAAGGCTATTGCTTCTATTCCTATGGCGACGCCTGCCTGCTTCATCCGGCCCCGGACGTCCGATGAGCGCCGGCGGCTTCTCCTTCGCCGTTCACGCCACAGACGGAGCCGCGCGCACCGGCGAGATCGTGACGCCGCGCGGCGTGGTGCGAACGCCCGCCTTCATGCCGGTCGGGACCGCCGGCACCGTCAAGGCGATGTATCCCGAGCAGGTTCGCGCCCTCGGCGCCGACATCATTCTCGGCAACACCTACCATCTGATGTTGCGGCCGGGTGCGGAGCGTGTGGCGCGCCTCGGCGGCTTGCACCGCTTCTCCAACTGGCCCGGGCCGATCCTCACCGATTCCGGCGGCTTCCAGGTGATGTCGCTCGCCAAGCTCCGCCGCATCAATGAGGACGGCGTCACCTTCCAGTCCCATATCGACGGCGCCGAGTATGCCCTGACGCCCGAGCGCTCGATCGAAATCCAGAACCTCCTCGGCGCCGACATCCAGATGCAGCTCGATGAATGCGTCTCCCTGCCGTCCGACCGCGACACGATCGAGAAGGCGATGGAGCTGTCGCTGCGCTGGGCGGAGCGGTCATTGACAGCCTTCGGAGCACAGGAGGGGCGGGCGCTGTTCGGCATCGTCCAGGGCGGCGATGATCCCGCCCTTCGCGCGGCATCGGCGCGCGCGCTCACGGCCCTGCCGTTCCACGGCTATTCGATCGGTGGCCTTGCTGTCGGCGAACCGCAGGAGGTGATGCTGGCGATGATTGAGGCGACGGTCACCGAACTGCCCGTGGAGAAGCCGCGATATCTGATGGGCGTCGGCACGCCGCACGACCTCGTCGGGGCGGTCGCGCGCGGCATCGACATGTTCGACTGCGTGCTACCGACCCGAGCCGGTCGCCACGGGCTCGCCTATACGCGCTTCGGCAAGCTCAACCTCAAGAACGCCGTACACGCCGACGATCCGGCGCCGCTGGATGCCGGGTCCGATTGTCCGGCCTCGCGCGCCTACTCGCGCGCCTACCTCCATCATCTGGTGAAATCCGGCGAGATGCTGGGCGCGATGCTGCTCACCTGGAACAACCTCGCCTACTATCAGTCGCTGATGGCCGGCATGCGGCGAGCAATCGCGGAAGGGCGCTTCAAGGGCTTCCAGCGCGCCTGGCGGAGTGGGGAAGAGCCGGAACGCCCATTTGACCGCGACGACGCCCGCTCCTAGTTATCGACCACGGCTCCGGATTGGCCCCGGGGCGCCATGGATAGAGCGCGTAGCTCAGCTGGTAGAGCAGCTGACTTTTAATCAGCAGGTCCAGGGTTCGAGCCCCTGCGCGCTCACCAACCATCGGAATGCCTCTCTCTAACCCACTGCCTGCCAGCCGCGAACGAGCGTTGCCCCGCGCCGCCGAATCCGGCCTGCCGCGCTGACCGTGACGCATTGTCCCGCGCCAAAGGCCGATTCTCAGCCTTCCTGCCCATTCTCGCCATGATTGCCCGCTGAAACCCGCCCGGGCGGCGGGCAAGAAAACAAGTGACAGGGAGTCATCAGTGAAAACAGCCCTTTTCGTCGCCGGCGCAATCGCGCTTGCGGCCAGTGCCTTGCCGGCAGCCGCCCTCCAGGATCAGGAATGCGGCATGGCCTCGTGGTACGGGCCCGGGTTCCACGGGCGCACGACCGCCTCCGGCGAGACATTCAATCAATATGCTCTGACGGCAGCCCATCCGACGCTGCCCTTTGGCACCGTTGTCGAGGTCGAGCGTCTCGATGGCGAGGGGTCGGTGCGCGTCCGCATCAACGACAGGGGACCCTATGCGCGCGGCCGCATCATCGATCTGTCCAGAGCAGCTGCGGCGGCGATCGATATGATCGGACCGGGCGTTCTGCCGGTGCGCCTGACCCTGCCCGACGGCCAGACGGCGTTCGGCGGCGGCTGCTAGAAGGTCCCAGGAAGACGACAGCGGGTCGCTGGTCGGGGCGATCCGCTGCAAATCAGCATCGGCATCGTATGCCTAGTTCTTGGGCGCATTGCGCCCGACACAGGGCAGGCCGAGCGGCTGTCGTAGATCAACAGAGGTAGAAAAAACAATAACATAAGCTCTGGCATCCCGATTGCATACAATCCTGCTTGACGGCGGCGATCCGTGCCTTCTTCCCCGCGCCGCTGCCCAAACAGGGAGCTATCGATGCCGATCAAAATCCAACCGTCGCGTAGAGACGTACTTCGAACCGGTGCCGCGCTGGGTGCGCTCGGTGCCGCATCGCCGCTGATCGGGAGCCGCGCCTTCGCCCAGGGGGCGCTGACCGTCGGCTTCATCTATGTCGGCCCACGCGACGACTTTGGCTACAACCAGTCGCATGCCGAGGGCGCCGCTGCCGTCAAGGAGATGGCCGGCGTCACGGTGATCGAGGAAGAAAACGTACCCGAGACCGTCGCCGTGCAGCGGTCGATGGAGTCGATGATCAACTTCGACGGCACCTCGCTCCTCTTCCCGACGTCGTTTGGGTATTTCGATCCGCACATGCTGGAGGTCGCCGGCGACTATCCCGACATCCAGTTCCGCCATTGCGGCGGCCTCTGGCAGGACGGCGTCCATCCCGCCAACACCGGCTCCTATTTCGGCTATATCGGAATGGGCCAGTATCTGAACGGCATCGTCGCCGGCCACATGACGCAGTCGAAGCGCATCGGCTTCGTCGCGGCCAAGCCGATCCCGCAGGTGCTCCTCAACATCAACTCCTTCGCGCTCGGCGCGCAGAGCGTCGACCCCGAGATCGAGTGCCAGGTGATCTTCACCGGCGAGTGGTCGCTGGCCGTCCGCGAGGCCGAGGCAACGAACGCGCTCATCGACCAGGGCGCCGACGTCATCACCATGCATGTCGACGGCCCGAAGGTGACCGTCGAGACCGCCGCCGGCCGCGGCGCCTATGTCTGCGGCTATCACGCCAGCCAGGCGCCGCTGGCGCCCGACCTCTACCTCACCGGAGCGGAGTGGAACTGGGCCTCGGTCTATACCGGCTTCGTCGAGGCCGCCCTTGCCGGCGAGCCGCTGCCGAACTTTGTTCGCGGCGGTCTCTCCGAAGGCTTCGTCAAGATGAGCCCCTACGGCCCCGCAGTGTCGGAAGCGGCAGTTGCCAATGCCGAGGCCGTCAAGGCGGAGATCATGGCTGGCGGCTACTCCGTCATCAAAGGGCCGCTCTACGACAACAACGGCAATCTCGTCGTGCCGGAAGGCACCGCCTACGAGGAAACCGCGATCGAGCTCGAAAGCATGGACTAATCTCGTCCAGGGGGTCCTCGGCTCGACGAGCTAGGCGAGGCTGGGGGCCGGGCCGATGGCAGTCGTAACGGAAGGCGGCGGAACCGGCGCCGCCCCGCCAGAAATGGCGGGGCGGGCGATCGGCGACTGGATCGCGCGGCGGGCGGAATCCATCGCGATTCCGCTCGGCGCGCTGATTGCCGGCCTCCTGCTCTTCGGCGTCTTCCTGATCCTCAACGGCAAGTCGCCGATCCAGTTCTATGAACTGATGTATCAGGGCGGCTTCGGCACCTCGTTCTCGATTCAGAACACGCTGACCCGCGCCGCGCCGCTTCTGCTCGCAGCGCTCTGCGTCGCGCTGCCGGCGCGGCTTGGTCTCGTCGTCATCGGCGGCGAAGGAGCGATTGTCCTCGGCGGTCTTGGCGCCGCGGCGATCGCGCCGGTCATTTCGACATGGCCGGGCTTCCTCGGCATCCCGATCATGGGCATCGCCGCCGCGCTGATGGGCGGTTTGTGGATCGGTGCCGTTGGTGCGCTCCGTCACTATCGCGGCGTCAACGAGACGATCGCCAGCCTGCTGATGGCCTACATCGCCATCGCGCTCATGAACCATTTCGTCGAGGGCCCGCTGCGCGATCCGGCGAGCCTCAACAAGCCCTCGACAGAACCGATCCCCGATGCGTTCTGGGTCGGCGAGATTCCCGGCATGTCGGTCCATTGGGGCCTGGTCGTCGGGATCATTGCCTGCATCGTGTCGTGGATTCTCATCGACCGCACGACCTGGGGCTTCAGCGCCCGCGTGGCCGGCGGCAATGTCCGCGCGGCGCAGATTCAGGGCCTGCCCGTCGGCCGCCTGATCATCGGCTTCACCGCGCTGGGCGGAGCGTTTGCCGGCCTCGCCGGCATGTTCGAGGTTGCCGCGGTGCAGGGCAGCGCGAACGCCTCGCTCGAGGCGGGCTACGGCTACACCGGCATCCTGATTGCATTTCTCGCCCGGCATAATCCCCTGGCGATCATTCCGTTCGGAATTCTCCTCGGCGGCATCGAGGCGTCGAACGGGCTCATCCAGCGCCGCATGGATCTGCCCGACGCCACCGTCCTCGTGCTCGAAGGGCTGTTGTTCGTCGTGATCCTCCTCTCCGACACGCTCTATGGGCGCTTCAAGATCTTCAATCCCGAGAAGCGGGGGGCCGGCTGATGGAAGGAGAACTCGGCTGGTGGGGCGTCGTCATCGCCATCATCGGCGGCGCGATCCGCGTCTCGACACCGTTCATTTTCGTCAGCCTTGGCGAGACGATCACCGAGAAGAGCGGGCGCATCAATCTCGGCCTCGAAGGCACGCTCGTCTTCGGCGCGATGATCGGCTACGCGGTCGCCTATCTCACCGGCTCCGCATGGATCGGCTTGCTGGTCGCGGGTGCGAGCGGCTCTGTCTTCGGCGCATTCCACGGCTGGATCTGCTCATTCCCGCGCGTCAACGATATCGCCGTCGGCATCGCATTGATGCTGTTCGGCACCGGGCTCGCCTTCTTCTTCGGCAAACCGTACATCGCGCCCGTCGCGCCGGACCTCCCGGCGATCGCTCTTGGCGGCTGGTCCGACATCCCGCAGGTGCGCGACGCGCTTCGCGTGAACGTCCTTTTCATCATCGGTATCGCCGCCGCGATCGGCCTCTGGTGGGCGTTCCGGCGCACCCGCATCGGCCTGATTGTGCGCACCGTTGGCGACAGCGCCGATGCCGCCCGTGCGCTCGGCTACAACGTCAATCGCGTGCGCTGGCTCTCGACGGCTGCCGGCGGCGTCCTCGCCGGCATCGCCGGCGGCTACCTCTCGCTCTATTACCCGGGCAGCTGGAACGAAGGCATTTCCTCCGGCCAGGGCCTGATGGCCGTGGCGCTTGTCATCTTCGCCCGATGGAACCCGATTGCCTGCTTCTGGGCAGCGCTCCTCTTCGGCGGGGCCGGCGCGCTCGGCCCGGCTCTGCAGGGCGCGGGCGTGACCGGCGGATACTACCTCTTCAACGCCGCGCCTTACGTGCTGACGCTGGCGATCATGATTCTCACCCAATCCAAACGCCGGGCGCTGACGGGCGCGCCCGGCGAACTCTCGATCACGCGATAGGAGGCGAACATGTCCGGCCTCGGCGGGCTCAACAAATCACCCAACGGCGTCGTCATCGGCCTGGTGCAACTGCAACTGCCGAATGTCGTCACCAAGGAAGATCTCGCGGCGCAGACCGAGAAGATCGTCGCCATGGTCAGCAAGGCGCGCCGCAACATGGGAACGATGGACTTGGTCGTCTTCCCGGAATATGCGCTGCACGGCCTGTCGATGGACACCAATCCCGAGATCATGTGCACGCTCGACGGGCCGGAGGTCGCCGCGTTCAAGCAGGCCTGCGCCGAGAACCATATCTGGGGCTGCTTCTCGATCATGGAGCTCAACCACGGTGGCATGCCGTACAATTCCGGCATCGTCATCGACGATACCGGCGAGCTTCGCCTCTATTACCGCAAGCTCCATCCCTGGGTTCCGGTCGAGCCGTGGGAGCCGGGCGACATCGGCATTCCGGTGATCGACGGACCGAAGGGCTGTAAGCTGGCGCTGATCATCTGCCATGACGGCATGTTCCCTGAGATGGCCCGCGAGTGCGCCTACAAGGGCGCCGAGGTGATGATCCGCACGGCCGGCTACACCGCGCCGATCCGCGACTCGTGGCGTTTCACCAACCAGTCGAACGCGTTCTGCAATCTCATGGTGACCGCGAATGTCTGCATGTCGGGGTCGGACGGGACGTTCGATTCCATGGGCGAGGGCATGATCGTCAACTTCGACGGGACGATCATGGCGCATGGCACGTCGGGCCGGCCGGACGAAATCATCACCGCCGAAGTGCGGCCCGATCTGGTGCGCGAGGCGCGCGCCAACTGGGGCGTCGAGAACAACATCTATCAACTCGGCCATCGCGGCTTTGTCGCGGTCGACGGCGGCGCCGGCGACTGCCCCTACACCTTCATGCGCGATCTCGTCGCCGGTCAGTACCAGCTGCCATGGGAAGACGAAATCAAGGTGACCGACGGCACCGGCGAAGGATTCGACAAGCCGACGCGGCGCTATCAGCCGAGCGAAACGATGGAGGCCGCGGAATGACGATGGCGATGAGCGAAGCCGAGACCGGCGGGACAACCATCAAGGCCGATCCCTATCCCTGGCCCTATAATGGTGACCTGCGGCCGGAAAACACCGCGCTCATCATCATCGATATGCAGACCGATTTCTGCGGC
>CAZSXA010000081.1:0-9831 GCA_964611195.1 uncultured Bauldia sp. | reverse complement strand
GCGCTCCTTCATCGCGGGAATCCCGATCTGGGGCGTGCTCATCGGGCTGATGGAGCGTGGCAAGCCACGGCTCGGCATGATGGCCCAGCCTTTCACCGGCGAACGCTATATCGGCGCCGGCCAGTCGGCCCGGTACGAGGGCCCGGGCGGACCTCGGACCTTACGGACGCGACCCTGTGCCGCGATCGAGGAGGCAGTCGTCTTCACCACCGCGCCGGACCTCTTCAGCGCCGCCGAGGCGCAGAGTTGGCAACGTATCGCAGCCGCGGCGCGCCTCGCCCGCTACGGGACCGATTGCTACGCCTACTGCATGGTCGCCGCCGGCTCGGTCGACGCGGTGGTCGAGGCCGGCCTTAAGCCGCACGACATCCTGCCGCTGATCCCGATCCTCGAAGGCGCCGGCGGAATCGTCACCGACTGGCAGGGCAACCCGGACCCGCGCGAGGGCAATGTCGTTGCCAGCGGCGACGCACGCCTGCACGAGCAGATTCTGGCAATCCTCGCCGGCTAGCCTCCGAACGGATCCGTGCCGGGAACAAAGGCGTCGAACGCGGCCCAGAACTCCTCGCGCACCGGATCGGGCTCAAGCATCAGTTCATGCCGCGCGCCCGGGATGATCACCTGCTTGGCGTAGCGAACATTTCCGGCGAAGCGCTCTACCGCGTCATTGGCCAACACGGTCGCGGCCCGCAGTCACCAGCAGCGTCGGGCAGCGGATCGCGGAGGTGAAGGCAGGCCGCCGTGCTCGGCGAATCGCGGACAGCGTCGCGTAGACCCAGCGCGTCGTCGGGCGCCCGGTCTTGAGCTGCGGGGCCTGGTTGAGAGCGTCGTCTATGCGGATATGACGCGGCTCGGGCGCGGTCTGGTCGCGTGCCTTGAGGGCGCGGTTCGCAGCTTCACGGTAATCCTGTCCGAGCAGGAGTCGCAGCCATATCACCGCGCGCAGCAGCCAAAGCGGCGGCGTCGACAGGCGCGAGAGGCCGACCATCGGCGTCGTCAGCACCATCCGCTCGAACCGAACGCGTCCCTCGGCAGTAGCGCGGAGCGCAATCAGCGCGCCCATCGAGTGCGCCAGTGCGAACAGCGGCGCCGGACCATCGGGCAGCACGACATGGCGCATGACGGCGTCGAGGTCGCGATCATAGTCGGCGAAGGATTCGACATGACAGCCATGCGCGACGAGGCGCTCCGAACCGCCCTGCCCGCGCCAGTCGAATGCCGCGGCGGCGAAGCCGCGACCGAGGAGGTCGCCAATGACCTCGAAATACTTCTCGATGAACTCGGTGCGGCCGTTGACGATCAGAACGGTGCCGCGGCGGCGGCGCTGCGTCGCCGGCCAGAACGCGGTCCGGAGCCGCACCCCGTCCGCGGTCGTGACGATCTCGACCCGCCCGCCCGGCGGCGCGCGGTTGGCTTCGGTCTCGAAGAGTTCGCCGAGTGCCGGCCTCACCCGTGACCGCCGCTGCAGCAAGACCGCTCGATGTCCTTGGCCGAGGCGGCGGATCGAGACGCCGCGGTCGGCGGTGGATGCTCCGACATGATGGCCTCCTGCCCCTGCCTCTCGGTTCGCCCATCGGCCGTTCGTACCGCTCGACGCAGGCGCTATCGAGCCGACGCCATTGAAGAGGAGCACGTGGGACGGAGCAAGCCGGGACCCAACCGCAGACTTGCTGGACACAATCGCACCGCGAGCGGATGATCCGGCACCTCCGCGAGCCGTCGTCGAGACGATCCATGGCGCATACCGGCCACACACCGCCGTTTCGGACCGAGTCGGGCGAGATCGTTCCCGGCTCCATTGCCGAGGTCGATTTCCACCGCATAGGCGGCGTCGATCAGTGGGTGATGATCCGCAGCGAGCGTGTCGCCAATCCTCTGCTGGTCTTCCTTCATGGCGGACCCGGCTTCTCCGAGACGCGTTTTCTTCGTCATCACAACGCCACGCTCGAGAGGCACTTCACCATCGTCTATTGGGACCAGCGCGGCGCCGGTAAGTCCTATCGGAAGGACATTCCGCGCGCCTCGATGACGGCCGAGCAGTTCATCGCCGATCTCGACGAACTTATGGCGATTGCCCGCCAGCGAACCGGCCAGACCCGCGCTGCGATCTTCGGCCACTCCTGGGGCACCGTCCTGGGCGTCCTTTATGCAGCCCGCTTCCCCGACAAGGTCGGCGCCTATGTCGGCAGCGGCCAGATCGGCTCCTGGCCCGAGGCCGAAGCGAAGTCGTACGCCATCGCGCTCGAGGAGGCCGAGCGTCGCGGCGATGGCAAGGCGCTGAAGCAGCTTCGCGCCATCGGCCCGCCGCCCTACGACGCCGAGGCGCTGTGGACGGAGCGAAACATCCTGCAGCGCTTTGCCGGCGCGTTCTCGCCGCGCTCGCTGTGGGAAATGGGGCGGACGATCCTCTCCGGGCCGGAATGGTCGCTCGCCGATCTTCCGGGCATGATGACGGGCTTCCGCTTCTCACTCGATGCGATGTGGGAATCCGTCTCGCCGATCGATCTCAACGAGGCGGTCCCGAAGCTTGAAATGCCGGTGTTCTTTCTTCTCGGCCGGCACGACAAGTGGGTGCCGCCGGAAACCAGCGTCGCCTATCTCGAGCGGCTCGAGGCGCCGGCCAAGGATCTCGTCTGGTTCGAGGAGTCCGGCCACGAGCCGTTTATCGACGAGCCGGCGAGGTTCAATGCGACAATGGTCGAGCGCGTTCTGCCGGTGCTCTTCTGAAGAGCAGACCGGCGGCGTCCTGTAGGGGGACGCCGCCGGCCGTGCGGGACCGACAGTGGAGGGGGGCGGGATGACATGTCGGCCCCGTTCTGTTGCGCCCGGGAGGGGCGGGCGCCGGGCGGCTCATCGCCGCCGTTGATGGAGACAATCGCAAAGTCCGCCTGAACCGGTTCGGAAGCGGCCGTTCATAGGCGGTTCATCGGAATCGCCGCTTTCGCGCAAAACGAAACCGGCGGCGCCCCGAAGAGCGCCGCCGGTGGTTTCGCTTGAACCGGGTGTCGAGGGGGGCGGAAACGAAACCCCGGCTCAGCGATGAGAGGGACACTAGACGGTCGGTCCTGAACGCCGCTTGAGCCGAACGTTCAGATTCCGTTCAGCATAAGTCGGGCTCCGCAAAAGCCCGTGCGCTGCCCGGCCTCAGCTCAGGAGGCGAGACCTCTTGAAACAACGATTTCCACCGCACAAATAAGGTTTGCGGACGCCCGTATCGGGGTTCGCGAGACGGCTCCGCCCGCCAGCAAGGGGGTACGGCCGGCTCATGACAATGTCGCTTCAAACCGGAGGACTACAGAAATGCCGAGTTTTGATCTCAGCCCGCTTTATCGCTCGACCGTCGGCTTTGACCGGCTCTTCCGCCTGCTCGATCAGGTTGGCAATGTCGAGAATGGCGGCAACACCTATCCCCCCTACAACATCGAGCGGACCGGCGAGAACGCCTACCGCATTACCATGGCCGTCGCCGGTTTTGGCGAGAACGATCTTTCGATCGAGGCCAAGGAGAACGTGCTCACCGTGAAGGGCGAGCGCGGCGAGGACAACGACAAGAACCGTGAGCTTCTCTACCGCGGCATCGCCGGTCGTTCGTTCGAGCGCCGCTTCCAGCTCGCCGACCATGTCGAGGTCCGCGGTGCCCGCCTTGAGAACGGCCTTCTGCACATCGATCTCGTGCGTGAGATCCCTGAGGCCCTGAAGCCCCGCAAGATCGCAATTTCGAGCGGCGACGAGGGCGAGGCCAAGGTCAAGCAGATCGACGCCGCGGCGGCCTGACGCCGACGGTTCTCACCCCTTCCCATCCGAATGACTGGGGCGCCATTTGGCGCCCCTTTCTTTTGCCTGAGGCATCTGCCGATGGTTCCAGCGCTTTTTGCCCCCCGATGCCAAAAGGTGTATCTGGCATTCAGGTTATCGTGCCCGTCGTTGCGTTGTGAGTGGTGCTGGGGTGGTTCTTCGGGAGAAAGTAGTTGAAGGCGGCCTGCCCGAAGAGGCGACTCTGCCGGAGACGCAACGAGCGCTGGCTGCCTTCCTCGGCGTCGGCGCGCTCGCCTGGATGGCGGTCGCGCTCTGGCTGGATCGAACCGATGGCGAGAATGGCGCCGCAGCGGGAGCGACGGCGCTCACCTTCATCGCGATCGGCGCCTGGGCGATCTACCCGGCACGGCGCAGTGTGCTCGGCCTTCTCGCCAGTGTGCTCATCTCGTTGGGATCGGGCGCACTGGCGGCGCTGATCCTGCTGCCTGCCACGGTCTACGCTGACTTCGACGGACTCGCCACGATCGAACGGATCGTCGCCGTCACGGTCGGCATCGGCATTCTCACGCTCGGACTAAGTCTTCTGTTCGACCGCAACCGCCGCCATCCGGTCTTGGGCGTCTTTGCGGCTGGCGCAGCCCTCCTGTGGTCCGGCTTCGCGCTTGCTGATTTCGGCTCCTCCGCCGAACAAGCGCTCGCGACACTGCCGGCAATCGCCCTGGCGGCAGTCGTGGTCAATCTGATCCGACCGAGCGCCGGCGAGGAGAGTGCCCGTTTTGCAATTGCCGCCATCAACGGTCTGGCGGCTTCAGACGGAAGCGGCGCCGACGTTCGGGCCGGCGAAGCGCGGCGAGCGCTGGCATATCTGCTGCTCATCGGCGCGGGGCTCTGGATCTTCTCGGCAATCGCGTTCGACCGCACCGGCAGCAATGACGCCGGCGCCGCGACGGCGGCAACGGCCTTCCTACTCGTCTCTGTCGGCATCTGGATCGTCTATCCGATCTGGTCGAACCTCCTTGCCATAGCGGGCTCGGTGATCGCGTCCCTTGGTGCGGCGGCGATCGCGGCACTGATCCTGCTCCGCGTGACGTCGCTGGATCTGCCAGGCGACCGTGAGGCGATCGAGACCGGCGCCGCGATCGCTCTCGGCCTCGGCGTCCTGATGATTGGCTTCGGCCTCGTGGTCGATGGCAATCGCCGTCAGGCATCGCTGGGGGCGGCCGCTGGACTGGCCGCGTTGATTTGGACCGCATTCGCGGCATCCGATTATGGCACCGCCACTGAACAGACGCTGGGCATCCTGCCTGCAGCCGCGCTTGCCGCCATTGCCATCCACATCCTTCGTCCGGAAACCGGTCGCGACCTCGCCCGCATGATTGGTGCTGCCGTTGCCGAGCTGATGCCACTCGGCCAATCCGCCCGGGTCGTGTGGGCCGACGCGACCGGGCGCACGCAAGGTCAGAAGGCGAGGAGACGCCCGGACGGGGAGAAGAAGGCGCACCAACCCGCCCGTCCGGATGACGAGCGCCTCGCGCTGCCGATCGTCCCGCTCGCCATCCTGACCTTGGGCGTCGTCCTTCTGCTCGCCGAGCTCCTGATTTCGGAGCCGATCAACATTGCCTGGCCGTTCTTGCTGATCGTTCCCGGCATGCTTGTGGTTGGCGGCGCTTGTGCGTCCAAACCGACCGACGCTGCAAACGCCGTTCGGGGCGGTGCGCTTATCGTGCTGGGGCTCGTGTTCCTCTATCAGGCCGCAACCGGCCACTGGTCGTCATGGGCCTATGCCTGGGCGTTGCTCATGCCTGCGGCCGGAATCGCTCTCGCGATCGCCGGTCTGCGCGACCGCGAGGAAACCCTGGTGACCAGCGGAACGGGATGGATCGTCACCGGCACGACCATATTCGTCGTGCTCGGGGTGATGTTCGATCACGTGCTGCTCGAGACGCCCGATGCGAGCGGCTACTTCGTTCCGGTTGTCACTACCTTGCTCGGCGTGATGGTCCTTGCCTTTCGCTATCTGGCGACACGGCGCGGCGTCTACGCTGGCGAGGACGGTTCACGGGAACAAGCGAAGGCAACCTGACCGGTCGCGAACGCGAAGGACAGGTCTAGGCCCCGATCGCCGAGAGGAAGCGATCGACGTCCTCCGATGTCGTCGCGAAACTGGTGACGAGGCGGATGATCTCCTCGTCCGCGCTTGGGCGCTTCGCCGGGGCGACGGAATCGGCCGTCCACTCATAGAACGTCGCGCCCGCCGCGCGAGCAGCGGCGATCGCCGTCCGCGGCAGGATCGCGAAGGTCTCGTTGCCGACGAAGTCGGCCGGCAGCCGCCCCCCGGTCGCGACGATCCCCTCGCGCAGTCGGTCGGCCATGTGATTCGCGTGCCCCGCCAGTCGGAGCCACAGATCCGCCTCGAGATATGCCTTCATCTGCGCGGCGATAAAGCGATGCTTGGAGACGACATGGCCGGCGCGCTTGCGGATGAAGGCGAAATCAATCGCCCGCGCCGTGTCGAAGAACACGACAGCCTCCGCCTGCCAGCAGCCGTTCTTGGTGCCGCCGAAGGAGAGGACGTCGACCCCCGCCTTCCACGTGAGATCGGCCGGCGACGCACTGAGACCCAAAACAGCGTTGGCGAAGCGTGCGCCGTCAAGATGAACCGCAAGGCCCACCTGATGGGCCTGATCGGCCAGCACAGCGACCTCGCTCGGTGTGTAGCCGGTTCCGAACTCGGTGAGGTTGGTAAGCGATAGCACTACGGGCTGGCCGTGCCGACCGGGATCGGGCGGATAGCGATCGATCGCGGCGGCCAGCGATTCCGGCGTCAACTTGCCGTCTTCACCGGCAAGGCCGATCAGCTTGAGGTCCGTCAGGAACTCGGTCGCTCCGCCCTCGTCCGTGTTGATGTGCGCCTCGTCGTGGCAGAAGACGAGTCCACCCGGCCGCGCCAGCGCCGTCAGCCCCAGCGCATTGGCCGCCGTTCCAGTCGGCACAAGGAAGGCGGCGACCTCGTGCTCGAAGAGCTCGGAGAGCGCCGTCTCGACGTCACGGGTGATGTCGTCGCCGCCATAGGCCGGAGCCGGCTCATGGCCGATTTCGGCGAGCGCGGCGGCGATCGGGGCGGCCGCGCCTGCCCAGTTGTCGCTGGCGAAATTCATCAGCCCTTGTCGCCCGCTCCGACCCTGTGCGCAATGGCCCGGCCAGCGTCGAGCGTCTGGTCTCGGAGCGGTCGAGCCGCTAGCATGGGCGGCTTGCTGGCGAGCGGGAAATCTGGCAAGGTCGGGCAAAATAGGACAGGATCACTGTCCCATTTTTTCGAGGACCGGCTGCGGCGAACGCCGGCCGTGGGAAGACCTGATGACAATGAAGATGATTCGATCAGCGAGCCCCGAGGCTCGCGAGGCTAGGGAACGCGCAATTGACGGGGGCTTTGCGCGCGCGGCGCGGCCGGGTCCGCGCGGCCTCTACGACCCGCGCGCCGGTCAGGACTCCTGCGGCGTCGGCTTCGTCGCCAACCTCAATGACGAGCGCACCCATCAGACGGTCGTCGACGGCCTTCGCATCGTCGAGAACCTGACGCACCGCGGCGCCGCCGGTGCCGATCCGCGCGTCGGCGACGGCGCCGGGATGCTGACGCAGATTCCGCATCGGTTCTTCTCCGAGGAGGCGAAGCGCCTCGGCTTCGCGCTGCCCGAGCCCGGCGAATACGGCGTTGCGATGCTGTTCCTGCCGCAGGACGACGCGGTGCGCGCCGAGATGTGCAAGGTCTTCGAGGAGACCATCGCCGACGAGGGCATGTCGCTGCTCGGCTGGCGCGACGTGCCGGTCGACAATTCCTCACTGTCGCCGGTCGTCACCGCCACCGAGCCGGTCCACCGCCAGGCCTTTATCGCCCGGCCGGCCGGCTGCGCCGACGAGGAGAGCTTCGAGCGCGCGCTCTACATCATGCGGAAGGCGACCTCGGCGCGGATCGTCGAGCGCTTCGCCGAAGTCGAGGAGGAGTTCTACTTCGTCTCCCTCTCCTGCCGCACGGTCGTCTACAAGGGGATGTTCCTCGCCTACCAGCTCGGCGCCTACTATCGCGATCTCCACGACCCGCGGTTCGAGTCGGCGCTGGCGCTCGTCCATCAGCGCTTCTCGACCAACACCTTCCCGTCCTGGCGGCTGGCGCACCCTTACCGGATGATCGCGCACAATGGCGAGATCAACACCGTCCGCGGCAACGTCAACTGGATGGCGGCGCGGCAGGCGAGCGTCTCCTCGCCGCTCTATGGCGACGATATCGAGAAGCTGTGGCCGATCTCCTATGAGGGCCAGTCGGACACCGCCTGCTTCGACAACGCGCTCGAATTCCTGACCCGAGGCGGCTACGCCCTGCCGCATGCGGCGATGATGATGATTCCGGAAGCCTGGGCCGGCAATCCGCTGATGGCCGAGGACCGCCGCGCCTTCTACGAATACCATGCCGCCTTGATGGAGCCGTGGGACGGACCCGCCGCGGTCGCCTTTACCGACGGCCGCAAGATCGGCGCGACCCTCGACCGCAACGGCCTCCGGCCGGCGCGCTATTGCGTCACCCATGACGGCACTGTGGTGATGGCTTCGGAGGCCGGCGTGCTGCCGATCGAGGAAAGCCGGATCGCCAAGAAGTGGCGGCTGCAGCCGGGCCTGATGCTGCTCATCGACCTCGATGAGAAGCGCATCATTCTGGACAAGGAACTGAAGGCCGACCTGGCCGCGCTTCACCCGTACAAGAACTGGCTCGCCAAGACGCAGATCGTCCTGGAGGATCTGCCGGCCGTGCCGGAGCACGATTTCCATCCGACCGAGGCGTTGCTCGATCGCCAGCAGGCCTTCGGCTACACGCAGGAGGACCTCAACCTTCTGATGGCGCCGATGGCGGTAACCGGTGCTGAGGCCGTGGGCTCGATGGGCACCGACACGCCGATCTCGGCGCTGTCGAGCCGCTCGAAGCTCCTCTACACCTATTTCAAGCAGAACTTCGCGCAGGTCACCAACCCGCCGATCGACCCGATCCGCGAGGAGCTGGTGATGAGCCTCGTCTCGTTCATCGGCCCGCGCCCGAACATCCTCGACCTCGAAGGCGAGGCGTCCAGGCAGCGGCTCGAGGTGCGCCAGCCAATCCTGACGAATATCGACCTTGAGAAGATCCGCACGATCGGCGATCGCGACGACAACCCGTTCTCGTCGGAAACGCTGGGCATCACCTACCCCGTCGCCGACGGCGCGGGCGGCATGGCCGGTGCTTTGACGAAGCTGTGCGACGCAGCCGAGGCGGCTGTCGCCAACGGCCACAACATCATCATTCTTTCCGACCGCGAGATCAGCCGCGAGCGAATCGCGATTCCGGCGCTGCTGGCCACGGCCGCCGTCCATCATCACCTGATCCGCAAGGGGCTTCGCACCAAGGTCGGCCTCGTCGTCGAGACCGGCGAGGCACGCGAAGTGCACCATTTCTGCTGCCTCGCCGGCTACGGCGCAGAGGCGATCAATCCCTATCTCGCCTTCGAGACGTTGAAGGTGATCGGCGGCCGGCTCGACGAGCCGCTGAGCGAGCCCGACGCCATCGCGCATTACATCAAGGCAATCGGCAAGGGCATCCACAAGGTGATGTCCAAGATGGGCATCTCGACCTACCAGTCCTATTGCGGCGCGCAGATCTTCGACGCCGTTGGGCTCTCCTCGCGTTTCGTCGCCGACTATTTCACCGGCACGGCAACGACCATCGAGGGCGTCGGCATTGACGAGATTGCCGAGGAGACGCTTCGCCGCCACAAAGCTGCCTTCGACGGCGGCCCGGTGCTCAAGAACGCGCTCGCCGTCGGCGGCGAGTACATGTTCCGCCATCGCGGCGAGGATCACGCCTGGAACTTCGCGACCGTCCGCGATCTTCAGCACGCCGTTCGCGGCGAGGGCGAGAAGGCGGCGACGAGCTACGGCGCCTACGCCAAGGCGATCAACGAACAGAACGAGGAGCTGCTGACCATCCGCGGCCTGTTCGAGTTGCGCGGCGCCGACGCCGACGGCCGCAAGCCCGTGCCGCTGGAGGAAGTT
>CAZSXA010000080.1:0-9835 GCA_964611195.1 uncultured Bauldia sp. | reverse complement strand
AGAGGTGGATGCCGGCATCGCTTTCGGCCCAGCGGGCGATGTCGCCGGCGGGGCCGGTGAAGCTCAGGAAGGCGTCGATCTCGTTACCTTCGGGATCGATGAACAGGAACGTGTCGCAGCTCACCGCGAACGCATTGGCGACACAGAAACCGTCGAGGGCGGCTTCCAGCGCGCCCCGGCTCGGCGCGCCGCAGACGATCTCGGTGGTGTGGAACTCGCCGAGCCAGACTGTCATCAGCCCGCTCCAGCCGGCCGGATAACACCAGGCGGTGCGGAGGCATTCCTGCCCGCCGGCTTCGGCCTCGCAGCGGTCGCGGGCGCAATCAAGGGTTTCAACCGTGTTGTCGCCGCGGCACCACCAGGTGCCTTCCTCGGCCTGAGCGAAGCCGATCCCTATCGGACCCTGCGCCATCGCGCTGCCCGAAAACAGCATGGCCGCCAGCGCTACAATGGCTGCAATCAGGCCCAGAACCGAGGTTTTGGTGGAACGTCGCATAGCCATGTCCTACCACGTTGGCGATCCGCACGACAGATCGGCCGCGGGGCCCCCAAATCTGCTTGAAGCTACATCCTGGGCGTGTGTACCCGATGTGCCACAGTCGTGCACAAAGGGCGGGTTTGTGTGCGGTTCCTTACGCAAAGATGGCAATTCCCGCGTGCGCTGCTATGCTGTCCACCAAGGAATCTGCGGTTGAACGCAGGGGGCGGAGAATGAGATTCGGGCTTGGCCTACTCGCAGGCATGTGCATGGCTGCGGCCGTGGCAGTAACGCCTGCCAAGGCCGATGGGGAGGACTACTTCTCCGGCGGCTATCTCGGGATCATCGGCGGCTGGGCCGTCGGCAATGCCGCATATCAGTTCAACACTGACGGCTGGTACAACACCGCGGCGGGTCAGTCGTTCTCGATCCCCATCGCCGGCCCGCCAACCGGCGGTGTCATCGGCTACAACTGGGTCCAGCCCGACGGCGTCGTCTACGGCTTCGAGTATTCGCTCTACACCGCCCTTGGCGGTGTCAGCCATTGGAATACGCCGAGCCCGCTAATCGGTGGCCAGACCTTCGACCTCAAGGGCCATTGGTTCTCCGCCTTTACGCCGCGGGTCGGCATGGCCTGGGGCCGTTTCATGGCCTATGCGCAGGCCGGCCCGGCCGTCGCGCATCTGATCGCGATCGCCCATGACGATCCCAACGATCTCTATAATGCGCGCCGGAGCATGGTTCCGGGTGTCGCCCTCGGGACCGGGTTCCAGGTGGCTGTCACCCAGCGGATTTCGATCGGCGCCGGGTACCAATTGTTGTCCTTCGCGCCGCTCAACCAGGTCGGCGAATCGCAGGATTCAAACACCGACGCCTATGCTGGACCCGCGACCGCGACGGACCACTCGATCCGTTACACCTCGCATTCGGCCATGGTGCGGCTCATCTACCGGTTTGCCGGACACGGCGAGGACGGCGGCATGGGCTACCCGATGGCACGGGCGCCGTTCGACTGGAGCGGCCTTTATCTCGGCGGGTTTGGCGGCTCGATCTGGCAGCTCGGCACGACGGTCGGCTACAACCATGTCTTCGACCGGTTCGTGGTCGGCGTCAGCGGTCAGCTCTCGGCGGTCAACCTTATCCAGAACCGGAACTACGGCCTGTCCTTCCGGGTCGACGCCAATGCCCGGGCCGGCCTGATCGTGAAGGACAACGTCCTGCTCTACGCCGAGACCGGCGTCGGCTACACGACGTTCCCGGTCAATGGCGGCGTGCTCGTCCACATCGGCGGCGGCATGGAGGTCGCGGTCAGCGACCGGACGACGCTGTTCGCCGAAACTCGGGCGGTGTTCAACTTCGACACCGGCTGGCAGGAAGGCAACGTCCTGGCCGGCGTCAACTTCTACCCGAGGCGCTAGCGCTTATCACCTTCACGTTTCGCCAAGCGGGCGCGTCGCGGCTTCGAGCCAGGCGCGGTCGCTTGCTTCGTCGAGCCTTGGAGACAGCGTCTCGCGCACCCGCGCGTGATAGGCGTCGATCCAGGCGCGCTCATCTTCGCTCAGCATCGCCACGTCGATCAGTCGCCGGTCGAGCGGCGCCAGGGTCAGAGTCTCGAAGCCGTGCATCGGTCGCTCGCCGCCGGCGATCTCCTCCGCCTCGGTCACTGCAATGAGGTTCTCGATGCGGATGCCAAAGGCGCCGGGTCGGTAGTAGCCGGGCTCATTGGAAAGCACCATGCCGGTCTCCAGCGCCACGGTACCGGTCTTCGATATCCGCGCCGGCCCCTCATGGACGGAGAGAAACGCGCCGACGCCGTGTCCGGTGCCGTGGTCGTAGTCGAGCCCGGCCCGCCACAGTGACGCGCGCGCGAAGCTGTCGAGCTGCGTGCCCGTGGTTCCTCTGGGAAAGCGGGCCAGGGTCACGGCGACCATGCCCTTCAGCACCAGCGTGTAGCGCGAGCGCATATCGTCCGTCGGCGTGCCGACTGCGATGGTCCGCGTCACGTCGGTCGTGCCGTCGCGGTACTGGCCGCCGGAATCGACGAGGAACAGCGAGTTCGGCTCGATCGCCCGATTGGTGCCGCGCGTGACTCGATAGTGGACGATCGCGCCGTTGGGACCGGCGCCGGCGATGGTGTCGAAGGAGATGTCGGCGAGCGGCTCGCCGTCGGCCTCCGCGGTCTCGGCGCGGAAGCGCTCCAGCGCCTCGACGGCGGCGATCTCGTTCGTTGATCCTGACGGTGCCTCGTTGTCGAACCAGGCGAGGAAGCGCGTCAGCGCGATGCCGTCGCGGACGTGGGCGCGGCGTATGCCGTCAAGCTCGGTCGGGTTCTTGCGCGCCTTCGGCAGCGCCGTCGGGTCGGCGGTCTGCACGACCTGGCCGCCGGCACCTTCGATCATACGGGCCATCGCGATCGGCGTCGCCGACGGGTCGAGCGCGACGGCACTGCCCTCAGCTGCCAGGCGCAAGATATCGCCCGCGAGCGCGCCCGGCTCGGCGATCTCGGCGAGGTCGGACAATTCTGACCGGACGGAATTGGAAAGCTTCCGGCCGTCGATATAGAGCGTCGGGCGGCCGTTTGCGCGGATAACGGCGAAAGCCAGTGGCGCCGGGTTGTGGGCGACGTCGGCGCCGCGGATGTTGAAGGTCCAGGCGATCGAATCGGCGAGCGTCAGCACCGCCGCATCGACGCGCTTCTCGCCGAGCGTCGCCTGCAGCTCTGCGATCTTCTCTCTTGCCGGCCTGCCGGCGTGAGAGATGGGGTGGAGCGAGACCGCGCCGGTCGGTGGCTCGGGCCGATCCGTCCAGATAGCGTCGATGAGGTTCTCCTCGAGCGCTACCAGCTCGGTACCGCTGCCGCGAAGACGACGGCGGAGCCGCTCGACCTCGCCGACGGTGAGCAGCATCGGATCGTAGCCGACCTGCAGGCCCTCTGCGCCGCGCCCGGCAAGCCATTTCGCCGGTGGAGCGGCAACGAGATCGACGATCTCGAAGAGGTCGGAGTCGACCTCGGAGGCAGCCTGAATCGTGTAGCGGCCGTCGACAAACAGCGCCGCCTCGTCGGTCATCACCACCGCAGCGCCGGCGGAGCCGGTGAAGCCGGTGAGCCAGGCGAGGCGTTCGGCAGAAGGCGGCAGATACTCGCTCTGATGCTCGTCGGCATGGGTGACGACATAGCCGGCGAGCCCGTGGGCGGCGAGCTGCTCGCGAAGGCGCGCAACGTTCTTTGAGCGGTTCCCGGGTGGCGCGCGGTTGTCGAAGGACTGGAACATGGCCGGTGTCTATGTCGCCGGCTCGCCATCGGCAATGCCGCGCGGACGCTCGACCACCAACGTCAGCCAGTCGTCGACGATCACGGCCCGGCGAAAGACGAGCCCGCGATTGCGATATGCCGCCGTGATCCAGCGCCGCTGCGCCGGGAGAAGCCCTGAGAGGATGGCGGTGCCGCCAGGTTCCAGATGCGCCGCGACCGGCCCGGCGAGATCAGCCAGGGGCCGGGCGAGGATATTCGCCATGGTCAGGTCGAAGCGCCGCCCGCGGACGTCTGGGTGCCTGAGACCGTCGGCGGTAACGGCTTCGACGAGGCGGCCGACCCCGTTGAGGCTCGCGTTCTTCGCCGCCACTTTCGTTGCGACGGGGTCGATCTCGGTGGCGACGACCGGCACGTGCCAGAGCTTCGCCGCGGCAATGGCGAGGACGCCGGACCCTGTGCCGATATCGATCACGGATTGCGGCCGGGTGCGCCGTGCGAGCCGCTCCACCGCCATGAGGCAGCCGACCGTCGTGCCGTGGTGGCCGGTGCCGAATGCGAGGCCGGCGTCGATCTCGATGGCGATGTCATTGGTCCGCACCGCTGCGCGGTCGTGACTGCCATGGACGAGGAAGCGCCCGGAGCGCACCGGCGGCAGCGCCGACAGGCTGCGTGCGACCCAGTCCTCGTCGGCGAGGGCCTCGACCGCCGGTCCGGCGTCCTTGCCAAGCGCCGCGGCGGCAATCACCGATAGCCGAGCCTCCACGCCGTGTTCGGCGCAATAGGCGACCACCTCGAAGCCGCCGCCGCGAATCTCGCTGAGGTCGACGGCGTCGATGTCGGGCTCGTCGGCGAGCGCGTCATAGAGGGCCTTGGCCTGCGACTCGGCGAGGCGCCAGCGCGCCGCGATCGTCATTCGGGCGGCTCGGTGTCCGGCCGCGCCGCCGTGCGGTCCCTCTTCTTCTCCGCCGCGGTCGGCAGCGGCTTGCCGAAACCGATGACGAGGGCGCCGGGCTCGCCGGTGGGCGATTTCTCGTCGGTGAAGAACGTGATGCGGCCGTTGTCGTATTTCAGGAGGATCGGGAAGAAGTCGCCGTCGCGCGCGTCGGTGATCTCCTGAAGCCCCGCCTCGTCGGTCAGTTTGGGGCTGACGAAGTCCCAGCCGCTGCGCGAACGGTCGACGATGTCCCAGAAGTCGAGCCCGGCCAGCACGGATTCGCCCTGGAGGCCGAGCGTGTACTCGCCGCCCTCCTTGTTGCCGAGCACGATGACATGGCCGCGACCGATGGTCGGCCCGAAATTGGCGAGGAGGAGCGCGTTGTAGGCGTCGTCGTCTGTGGCGGCGAGGATGTAGGAGAACTGGTTGAAGTCGATGCCGTGCTCCGCCGCTTCGGCAAGGATATCGCCGTAATAGCCTTCGACGCCGGCCATCCGCGCGCGACGCAGCCGCTGCCAGCTGGCGTCGGCGATGGTCACTGGGATGTCGGTCTCCTTCAGCTTCGCCGCGAGTTTCACCGCCCAAGGGGATGCGCCGACGATCAGCACGCCGGGCGCGACCGCCGAGACGAGATCGAGGCGGCGGGCGAGCCAGCCGAACGAGAAGCCATGGAGGACGATCGTCGCGAACACGACGAGGAAGGTGAGGGCGATCATCTCGTCGCCATCGGCGTAGCCGAGCTCGACGAGCTCGGCGCCGAAGAGCCCCGACACCGCGACGGCAACGATGCCGCGCGGCGCGATCCAGCCGACGAAGGCGCGCTCGCGCCATGAGAGACCGGCGCCGATCGTCGAAAGCCATACCGTCGCCGGCCGAATGATGAACAGGATCGCGGCAAGAAAGGCGAAGGCGCGCCAGTCCAGCGCTTCCATCGTGTCGGTGGTGATCGTCGCGGTGAGGAGAACGAAGACGCCGGAGACGAGGACGACCGTCATGTACTCCTTGAAGCGCCGGATCTCCTCAAGGCTCCCCAGCCGCGAATTGCCGAGGACGAGACCCATCACGGTGACGGTGAGAAGGCCGGTTTCCTCCACCACCATATCGGCGGCGACGAAGCCGACGAGCACGGCAGCGAGCAGGAGCGGCGACTTGAGGTATTCCGGTACCCAACCGCGGCGGAAAGCCTGGATGATGACCCAACCCATCGCCGCGCCGAGGGCAACCGCGCCGATCGCCCCGGCGACCATCTCCAGTAGCTGCTGCCCCGCGGATTCGGCGTGGACCGTGGCCACGACCACCTCGAAGGCGATGACCGCAAAAAGGGCGCCGATCGGGTCGTTGACGATTCCTTCCCAGCGCAGCACGGCGCCGACGTTCCGTTTCAGCCGTGCGGCGCGGAGCAGGGGGATGATCACCGTCGGTCCCGTGACGACGAGAATGCCGCCAAAGACCGCCGAGACCTGCCAGGAGAGGCCGGCGATGTAGTGGGCGGCGACCGTCCCGAGGATCCAGCCGAGCGGCCCGCCGATGACGATCATCCGCCGAACGGCCTTCGAGGTGTGCCGGATTTCGCCGAAATTCAGTGTCAGCCCGCCCTCGAAAAGGATGACGGCGACGGCGAGCGAGATCAGCGGACGGAAGAGCTCGCCGAAATCGGCCTCCGGCTCGATCAGCCCGGTGGCAGGTCCGGCGATGATGCCGGCGAGGGCGAGGAGCACCACGCTCGGCAGGCGCAGCCGCCACGCAGCCCATTGCGCGCCAATGCCGAGCGCGCCGACGAGCGCGCTGGTGAAGATGATGCTCTCCATCAGGGGCGGGTATCGGAGCGGCCCTCACGGGGCAAGCCCGACGAGGATGTTCCCTTTCTGTTCACAACATGCTGCCGTCGCATCTTCAAATCCCGCCCGCGAAGGACGATATAGGGGCGGCTTTCGCAGCCGACGCGCCCGTCGCCGGCTTTCGGTCGAACTAAAATCTCAGAGCTGGCAGGGGGCGGTAATGCTCGACGTATCCGGTCGTTCCGGCGGCGGTGGCGATCTCGCCATCGAAGCGATTGATCTCAAGAAGTACTACGGCAGCACCAAGGCTGCGGACGGCATCAGCCTTACCGTTTCGCGCGGCCGCGTGTTCGGTCTGCTTGGCCCGAACGGCGCCGGCAAGACCACCACCGTGCGCATTCTGACGACGTTGCTGAAGCCCGATGGCGGCACGGCGCGGGTCGCCGGCTATGACGTCGCCGAGGAGCCCAACGAGGTCCGCCAGCGGATCGGGCTGGTCGGCCAGTATGCCAGCGTCGACGAGATTCTCTCCGGCTGGCAGAATCTGGTGATGATTGCGCGCCTGCACGGCATGGGGCCGCGCGACGCCAAGCGCCGCGCTGACGAACTGCTCGAGCGATTCGACCTCACCGAGCCGGGCAAGAAGCCGGTGCGCGAGTATTCCGGCGGCATGCGTCGCCGCCTCGACCTCGCGGCAAGCCTTGTCGTCTCACCGCCGATTCTGTTTCTCGACGAGCCGACCACCGGCCTCGATCCCAGCGGCCGCGCCGCCACCTGGGAGGTCATCTCGACGATGACCAAGGGCGGCACGACGGTGCTGCTGACGACGCAGTATCTGGAAGAAGCCGATCAGTTTGCCGAGCGCATCGCGGTGATCGACCACGGCAAGGTCGTCGCCGAGGGCACGCCGGCGCAGCTGAAGGCGCGGGTCTCGAACGCCAACCTCGTTGTCCATCTCGGCGACAATCTCGACGAGGGGCCGGCGCGGAGTGCAGTCATTCAATACACAGTCGGCGAGGCGCAGCTTCGCGGTCGCGAGCTCGTCGTGCCGCTACGCGATCTTGAGAGCACAGGCGATGTCGTCAAGGCGCTCGCCGCCGTCGGTGCGTCGCTCGAGCAGATCAGCATCGCCAAGGCGAGCATGGACGACGTCTTCTTCGAACTCACCGGCCGGCCGCAGGTCAGCCACGACGAAACGGGGCAACAGCAATGAGCACGGTTACCGCAGCCGAACCCTTCGCCACCCGCCCGCCGGGCACGCTGTCGAAGACGCTCGACGAAATCCGCGTCATTGTCTGGCGCAACCTCTCGCATATCCCGCGCGTGCCGGAGCGGCTTGCCGACGTCACCGTGATGCCGGTGATGTTCGTGCTGCTCTTCGGCTACGTCTTTGGCAGCGCCATCGCGCTGCCCGGCATCGATACGGGGCCGGAAGCCTCGGCTGCGTACCGCGAGTTCCTCATCGCCGGCATCTTCGTGCAGTCGATGGTGTTCATGTCGATCACCACGGCCGTCGGCGTCTCTAACGACATGCGCGAGGGTGTGATCGACCGGTTCCGCTCGCTGCCGATCAACCGCGTCTCGGTGCTCGCCGGACGTGTCATTGCGACGCTTGTCGAGGGATCGCTCGGCATCTTCGTGATGGCGCTTTGCGGCCTTCTCGTCGGCTGGGGCGCGCACAACGGCTTCGGCAATGCCGTGCTGGCATTCCTGCTGCTCGCGGGCATCGCGCTGTCCATGATCTGCATCGGCACCTTCATCGGCCAGCTGGTGAAGAACGCGATGACCGCGCAGACGATCGGCTTCGTAGTCGTGTTCCCGCTGACCTTCGCGTCAAACGCCTTCGTGCCGACCGACAACATGCCGGCGGCGCTGAAGACGTTCGCCGAATGGAACCCGGTGTCGGCGATGGTGCAGGCGGTGCGCGAGCTCTTCGGCAATCTGCCGGCGCTGGCGCCCGAGCCGGACGCCTGGTCGCTGCAGAATCCGGTGCTCTATTCCTTCATCTGGATCGTCGTGATCGGCGTCGTCGGGCTGTCGCTCGCCGTGTGGCGCTACAACCAGGGCCGCGACCGGTAGCGGTTGACGCGGAAGCTCCGCTGAAGGTGCCTCGCCGCACGGCGGGACCCTTTTTGTCAATGCCGCTCGACGAAGCTGTCGATCACACGTTTGCGGCCGGCCTTGTCGAAGTCGATCGTCAGCTTGTTGCCCTCGATCCCCGAGACCTGGCCGTAGCCGAACTTCTGATGGAAGACGCGCTCGCCAAGCGAATAGTCGGATGAATCCGAGACGCTCTTCGCGACGAGCTCGCCATCGATCTCCAGCGGCCCGCCGGGGCGGTTGTGCCTGGCGGTGGAGCGACTGCCGCGCCGTCCGCCGCCGAAGAGGTCGCCCTGCCCGGCGCGGTTGCGCTGCGCCCGCTGCCAGCCCGGGGTCTCATAGGTGTTGGTAAAGGGCTCGGCCTTGTCGAAGCGGCTCATGCCGTAGGATCTGCCCATGCCGCCGACGCCGTAGCCGCCATAGCTCGGCCCCTGTTCCATGACCTCGATCTGGTCGCCGGGAAGTTCCTCGATGAAGCGCGAGGGGACCGATGATTGCCACAGGCCATGGATGCGGCGGTTGGAGGCGAACCAGATCAGCGCCCGGCGCTTCGCCCGCGTAATGCCGACATAGGCGAGGCGGCGCTCCTCCTCGAGCGAGGCCTTGCCGCCTTCGTCGAGCGCGCGCTGATTGGGGAAGACGCCTTCCTCCCAGCCGGGCAGGAACACCGTCTCGAATTCGAGCCCCTTGGCCGAATGCAGCGTCATGATCGAGACCTTGTCGTCCTCGCCATCGCGCTCGGTGTCCATCACCAGCGAGATATGCTCGAGGAAGCCCGACATCGTCTCGAAGTCCTCCATCGAGCGGATGAGCTCCTTGAGGTTCTCGAGGCGCCCTGGCGCATCGGCGGAGCGCTCGTTCTGCCACATTTCGGTGTAGCCGGATTCCTCCAGGATCAGTTCGGCGAGTTCGGTGTGGGAGAGATGGTCGAGCTGCGCGCGCCAACGGCCGAACATCGCCAGGAGATCGCGCAGCGAACTGCGCGTGCGAGCGTTGACCTCCTCCGTCTCACAGAGTTCGACCGCCGCCTGCATCATCGGGACGCCCTTGTGCCGGGCATAGTCATGGATCAGCCGCACCGTGGTGTCGCCGATGCCGCGGCGCGGCACGTTGACGATGCGCTCGAAGGCAAGGTCGTCGGCCGGCTGTGCGGTGGCGCGGAGATAGGCAAGGGCGTCGCGGATTTCCTGGCGCTCGTAGAAGCGCGGGCCGCCGATCACGCGGTAATCGAGGCCGAGGGTGATGAAGCGATCTTCGAAGGAGCGCATCTGGAACGATGCGCGGACGAGGAT
>CAZSXA010000079.1:0-9889 GCA_964611195.1 uncultured Bauldia sp. | reverse complement strand
ATCCGCTTTCATGGCCACGCCATCGAGTGCCGGATCAACGCCGAGAATCCGCGGACCTTCGTCCCCTCGCCGGGAGCGATCACCTACTATCACCCGCCGGGCGGGCATGGCATTCGCGTCGATTCGGCTGCCTATCAGGGCTACAAAATCCCACCCTATTACGACAGCCTGATCGGCAAGCTGATCGTCCATGGCCGCGACCGCGCGGATTGCATCATGCGGCTTCGCCGCGCCCTCGACGAGTTCGTCGTCGACGGCATCGAGACGACAATCCCCCTGTTCCGGGAACTGGTCGATGACGCCGATATCGTCGCGGGCAGCTACGATATCCATTGGCTCGAGCACAAACTGGCGGAGTTGAAGGGTGACGAAGCCCAACGCTGACGGGCGCCATGCCATCACAGCCGAGGTGCTGTTGAAGGCCTATGCCATTGGCGTCTTCCCGATGGCGGAGTCGGCGGAGGATCCCGGGCTCTTCTGGATCGAGCCGGAACAGCGCGGCATCCTCCCGCTCGATCGATTCCACGTTCCGCGCCGCCTCGTCCGCACCATGCGGCGCGAGCCGTTCGAGATCCGCGTCGACACCGACTTCGAGGGCGTCATTGAGGGCTGCGCCAGCCCGGCCCCGGGCCGACGCAAGACCTGGATCAACCGCCGCATCCGCGAGCTTTATGGCGATCTCTTCCGCCTCGGCCACTGCCATACGGTCGAAGCCTGGCAGGACGGCGCCCTCGTCGGCGGCCTCTACGGCATCCAGCTCGGCGGCGCATTCTTCGGCGAAAGCATGTTCTCCACCGTAACGGATGCCTCCAAGGTCGCGCTCGCGCATCTGGTGGCGCGACTGAAAGCCGGCGGGTTCAGCCTCCTCGACATCCAGTTCATCACCGACCATCTGAAGCGCTTTGGCGCCATCGAGATCGGCCGCGACGACTACCAGCAGCTCCTGAGCCGGGCTGTCGCCGCCAAAGCCGACTTCTATTCGATGGCCGGTGGCGGCACCTCGGAGGAGGTTTTGCAGCTCTTGAGCCACACGTCGTAGACGGGGTGCTCGAGGGCATTCAGCGCCGGGCTTTCGGCGAACATCCAGCCGGTGAAGACCGGGTCCAGCTCGCGCGTGTCGCCGACATTCACGACCTCGACGATCTCAACGAACGTGCTTGTCTGCGGCGGCTCGTCGGGCGTGCGCATGTAGCAGACGCGCGGCGTGATCTGCAGCGAGCCGAACTGCACCGTCTCGTCGATATAGACGTCGAAGCTGATGATCCGGCCGGTGATCTTGTCGAGGCCGGTGAACTCGGCGACCGGCGTCGAAATGCGGTCGGCGGCAGCCGGCACCGCGACAGCAACGACGGCGGTCGCAACAAGCGCCAGGGCGCGCAAGCTTCTGGGAATAGTCGGTTTCATGCCGCCGCCGTTAGCCGCCAATTGTGGCCGAAGCGGGCATCGTCGCACTGATACCCTTCACGCTTCGATCGCCCGCCTGATCTTGGCGGCCTGCTCGGCCAGCACGTCCGGGTTCTCCGTCTCGCCGGCTTCCGGCTTCAATGGCTCTCCGACCCAACGTGGGAGGACATGGAAATGAAGATGAAACACCGACTGTCCGGCCGGCGCCTCGTTGAACTGCTGGATTGTGATGCCGTCGGCGCCGAGTGCCTCCTTCGCCGCGGCAGCGATCATCCGGACCCGCGCGATCAACGCCGCCAGCACCGTGTCATCGGCGTCGAGAAGGTTGCGCGATGCCGCCTTCGGCAGCACCAGCAGATGGCCGGGACTCATCGGCGCGATATCCATGAAGGCCAGCACCGCGTCGTCCTCCCAGACCTGATGGCAGGGCAGTTCGCCGCGAAGGATGCGAGCAAAGATGTTGTTCTCGTCGTAGGCTTCCACGTCGCCTCTCTCAGGCCGATGCATAGGACTGGGCCATTGTGGCGCGCATGCGCCAGCTGGCAAGGCCGATGAGAACGATGGCGAACAGAAGGATCACGCCGAGCTGCGGCAGGATGTCGATCAGCGTGCCGTCGCGGCGCTGCAACTCGGCAAAGGCATCCATCGCCCAGGCATGCGGGGTGATTCGAGCGACCGTCTCCATCGCCGGTGGGAATATCTCGATCGGCACCATACAGCCGCCAAGGGCGGCGAGCCCGATGCCGGCGACGACGCCAATGCCGGTCGCCTGCTGATCGTTCCGGAACAAGGTGCCAAACAGCATTGCCCCGCCAGCGCCGACGGCACCGAAGGCGATGAGGATGCCGATGACGCCGAGAATGTTGCCCCAATCGGTCTGGAACATCAGCGTCGTGGCAATGATGATGTAGAGGCCCTGCACCAGCACGACGGCGAAGCGGCCGAGCCCCTCGCCGGCGACGATCGAGAACGGCGAGGACGGCGTCGACAGCATACGCCGCGTAACGCCATAGCGCTTCGATTGGATCAGCGCAGCAGAACCCGTCAGGCCGGTCAGGAACATGAAGAGGACGAGCTGGCTAGTCGACCCGAGCTGGAACTGGCCGCTGACGCCGGCAAAGAGCGACTCGCCGATCTCGGTCGATTCGATGTTGATCGCCGGCACACGGTCGACGATGGCATCGACCGCCGCCGCTGCCTGTTCGCGGTCCGCGCCGCGGGCAACGGCGAAGCGGATCGCCGATTCCCGCTGCGACAGTGCCGCCATCGCGTCCGTGACGAAGGACTGGTACCCGCCCAGCAGGGCGCCCTCCGGCCCGACCATCTCGACCGCGACGTTCTCACCGGCCATCAGCGCGGCGTCGAACCCATCCGGGATGACGACGCCGAACGCTGCCTCGCCTACTGCGACGCGGTCAACGACGCCATCTCGGCTGCTCTCGTCGATCACGATGACCTCGCCGGAGGCCTCGATGGCTTCGGCCAGTTGCTGGGCGAGCGGCCCGGAATCGTCGGGCAGATGGACGGCCGCGCGGGGCTCGACGCCGCCGCCGAACTGCGCGCCGATCAGGAGAATGATGCCGATCGGCAGGATGAAGACGAAGAAGAGGTTCGACCGGTCGCGCGCGAACCGCTTGAGGGCAACGCCGGCAATCGCGAGGATCCGCTTCATAGCCGCACCACCCGTCTCACGATGAAGAGCCCCAGTGCCCCGAAAACGACGCCGATCCCGATGAGCACGAACACTGCCAGCATCGCATCGCCATAGGCCTCGCCGGCAACGTCACCGAGACCGCGGATGAACCAGGCATTCGGCGTCATGTAGCGGAGCGTGTCGAGAATGCCGGATTCGACGGTGATCGGCACGAAGGTTCCGCCGAGCATCGCCATCGTTAGCGCAACGATCGACTGCAGATTGCCCGCCTGTTCCGAAGAGCGCGCCAGACCGCCGGCGAACGTCATCAAGCCGGCGGCGGCGAACACGGTGGCGAGGATCAGCAGGATCGCGAAGAAGACGTTGCCCCACTCGGCGCCCATCAACAGCGTCGAGGCGAGCATCAGGAAGAGCATCGCGACGATGCCGAGAATGATCGAGGCGAGCGTCTTGCCGGCGACGATCGCCGCCGGGCGGATCGGCGCGGCGAGCAGGCGCGCGAGCGTCCCGCCACTGCGCTCGTCGAGCATGCTGGTGACCGAGAGGCCGACGATGAAGAACGTGAAGAAGATACCGAGACCGGCGATGAAGAACGTCGTCGTGTCGACCTGACGGGACTGCACCTCGATCGTTTCGAGATCGAGCGGCTCGTCGAGTGCCGCCGCATCGGCGATGGCGGCGCCCATGTCCGCGGGACCGATCGCCCCCACCTCCACCGCAGCCTGCGCGGCAATCGTCGCCGTCCGGGCGCGTGCGGCAAACTGATTGGCGATCGACGTCGCCACCGCTGCGCCGATGTCGGAGTCTACATTGCCGAGGACGCGGATCTCGGCCTGGCCGATCTGAACGGCTGCCGACGTTCCCGTCGGCACGATGAAGACGGCGTCGACATCGCCATCGTCGACGACCTCCTGGGCCGTCGCCTCGTCCTCATAGGTCGTGAGATCGACGAAACCCTCCTCGACCATGCCGGCGAGCATCTGGTCGAAAGCCGCGCCGATCTGGCCGTCATCCTCGTTGACCACGCCGTAGTCGAAGGTCAGCGATGCATTGTCGTCGACGGCATTGCCCAGGATGAGGTCGAAGATGAGGGCGAGGATCAGCGGTGCCGCGATGCCGATGATGAAGAACGAGCGGTCGCGAAACCGCTGTGCCAATTCCTTGCGCGTGATCGTGATCACCGCGCCCATCGCTCAGTCCCGCAGTGCTCTGCCGGTCAAATGCAGGAAGACTGTCTCGAGGTCCGGCTTCTCGACCGTCACCGAGCCGACGACCATGCCGTCCGACGACAGAGCCTGCAGCACCTCGGTCAGGATATCGCCGGCATCCGTGGCTAGGATGGAGACCTCCTCCGCGGTGGCGGACGCATCCGAGACACCCGGCACCTTCTTGACGCGCTCCGCCGCCTCCTTGAGTGCGCCGGTGCCCGACACCCTTATCCGGTCGTTCTCGCCGACGAGTTGCACGAGCTCGCGCTGCGTGCCCTCGGCCCGGACCGAACCGGAATCGACGATCGCCACGCGGTCGCAGAGGCGCTGGGCCTCCTCCATGTAATGCGTCGTGTAGAGGACGGCGATGCCGGCATCGGCGAGGCGTTCGATCGCCTCCAGGATCGCGTTCCGCGACTGCGGATCGACGCCGACCGTCGGTTCGTCGAGGATGAGGAGGGTCGGCCCGTGGACGAGACCGATGCCGATATTGAGCCGCCGTTTCATGCCGCCGGAATAGGTGCCGGCACGGTCCTTGGCCCGGTCGGCGAGACCGATGACCTTCAACACCTCGTCGACGCGCTTGGCGAGTTCGGCCTGCCCGATGCCATAGAGGCGGCCGAAGAACATGAGGTTCTCCCGCGCCGTGAGGTCGGGGTAGATCGCCAGTTCCTGCGGCACGAGACCGATGACCGATTTCGGCTTCAGCGACCCGGTCGTCATCGGCATGCCGGCGACCGAGACAGTACCCTCGTCCGCTTCCAGAAGGCCGCAGATCATCGAGATCGTCGTGGTCTTGCCGGAGCCATTCGGGCCGAGCAGGCCGTATGTCTCGCCTTCGGCGATGTGGAAGGAAACACCTTGGACGGCGTGGATATCGCCGAAGCTCTTGGTGAGGCCGTCGGCCTCCAGAACGTTGCCTGCCATGATTGTCCCCGAACCCTTGCGGAAGGCGGGTGCCGCAAGGGTTTCTTGGCGGTTTGACGCCATTTGTCTAGGGGCGGCGCTGCTCCAGCGGCCCTTCTGCCCCGTTTTCTAGTCCTCGCCGATCTCGACCCGACCGTCGCCGCTGGTTCGCGACGAGAGTTCGCCCTCGACCGCGCCGATGAAAACGTCGCCCGAGCCGGACAGCGAAACCTCGGGATCGACGGCCGTACCCCCGAAGCGAACATCACCTGACCCTGAGATCGACACGTCGAACGGCGAAGCGCGACCGGCGTCGGCCTCGGCTGTGCCGGACCCGGAAATCGCAACGATGAAGCGGCCGTCTACCCTGTCGGCATCGGCATCGCCTGAGCCACGGATCGATACTTCCAATCCATCTGCGACCGCCCCGAAGCGGACGTTGCCTGAGCCGGAGATCGTTGCATCGGCGGAACCGGCATTGCCAAGGATCGCCTCGCCGGAGCCGGCGATACTGACGCGAGCGTCGCCGGCAACATCGCCAAGCACAACATCGCCGGAGCCGGATATCGATATCTCGGCTTCACCCGCGGTGCCGCCAGTCACCAAGCCGGAGCCGGAGATCGACAGGTCGAGCCGCCCGGCCACAGGCCCGTGCTCGATCGCGGCATCTCCCGAGACATCGATGTCGAGCGACGGCGCGGCTCCAAGGGTGCCGAAACCGCGGTCTGCGCCCACCGCCAGATGCGCCTCGCGATCGCCGATCGTCCATTCGCCGATGATGTTATGGATTTCGACCTCGACATCGGCCGGCACCGTCAACACGAGCGTCGGGTAGTCGTCGAGCCGATCAAGATCGGCCATCCACCGACCGCGCCAGAACTCCCACCAGCGGCGCTCGCGGTCGGGCTAGCCCAGCCATGTGATCTCGAGGCTCTCGCCCCGTATCTCGATCGGCAGCAGTCCGCCCTGCCCCCGCCGCAGTTCGGCTTCCACTTCGATGTCGGCGCCCGGCTCGACGGTCTCGATCGTCAACCGGCCGATGAAGTCGCGGATCACGAGGCGCTCCGCGGCGGGATGGGTCTCGTCGATCGACGTCGGAGCGCTGCCCCCGCAACCCGCCAGCAGCACAGCCAAGGCCGCGACGAAACCAATCCGCATCCACTTCATGAAGGCCGCCTTGCCTGCGCGTTGGTCAGTCCTTGGAGACAACCACGTCGTCGCCGTCGATCGAGACGGCATAGACGGCGAGCGGTTCCTCGGTGAGGCCGTCAACAACCTTGCCGGAGGTGACGTCGAACTCCGTGAAGTGCCACGGGCATGTCAGCGTCTCGCCGTCGAGTTCGCCGTCCTCCAGCGGAGCGCCTTCATGCGGACAGATGCCGCCGAGCGCATAGCAACGGTCGCCGACCCGCGCCACGACGACGTCTTCGCCGTTGAGATCGACGGCCTTCAGCGAGCCGTCCGCGAGTTCTGAAAGCTTGAGCCTTGCCTCGGCCATTCGCGCTGTTCCTGGAAGATGATCGGGAATCCTTGGTGGCGGGCGTGCACGCGCGATCCTCAGGCCTCCTCGGCGACCGCCTCCGCCCGGTGGCAGTTGCCGCAGGAGCCGTGGACCTCGATGGCCATCCGCTCCACGGAGAAGTCCTCGCTGTCGGCCGCCGCGCGGAGCCGGTCGATCGCCTCGGCGTCCTCGATCTCATCCACCATGCCGCAATTGTCGCAGATCGCGAAGATCACGGCGCGGTCGCCATGATGCGAATGAGTGCAGGCAACGTAGGCGTTGATCGATTCGACCCGGTGCGCGAGTCCCTCGTCGACCAGGCGGGCCAGCGCGCGATAGACGGTCGGCGGCGCCGTGATCCCCTGCTCGCGGACGGCGTCGAGCACCTGATAGGCCGTCATCGGCCCATCGGCCGAACGCAACGCCCCGTAGATCGGATCGCGTGCGGAAAGGCGTCGGGTCTTCGGCATGGTGTCTTTCACGTCATCTCAACGGCACATTCGCCGCAAAGACTAGGGTGGCGTCGTTATCACCATACCATATCATGGACTTGCTGATTCAACCGACCCTTCGACGAGCCCGGCATTGACCTTCCAGCGCGCACTTGGCGCCGCCATATTCGCGTTCGCCGCCCTAACGCCCGCGGCCGCATCCGCCCACCCCCACGTTTGGGTCACCGCTCGGGCGGAGATCGTGTTCGACGACGCCGGGCAGATAATGGCGATTCGCCACATCTGGCAGTTCGACGAGGCGTTCTCCGCCTATGCCGTTCAGGGTCTCGACGCCAATAACGACGGCGGCCTCACCCGGGCGGAACTGGCGCCGCTGGCTCAGATCAATGTCGAATCGCTTGCCGAGTACCGGTTCTTCACGTGGCTCTACGTTCGCGGCGAGGACCGCCCGCTCCTCCCGCCCCAGGAGTACTGGCTCGATATCTATGGCGCGCGGCTGACGCTGTTCTACACGCTGCCGCTGGCCGAACCCGCGGCGGTTACCGACGAAGTGGTGCTCGAGGTCACCGATCCAGAGTATTTCGTGGCATTCACATTCGCCGATGAAAACCCCGCAATGTTGATCGATGCGCGTCCTGGCTGCGTCGCCCTGTTCGAGGGCGCGCAGGAACTCGACGAAGAGGCAGCCAGGCTTCTGGCCGCAATTCCCGCCGACCAACGCAACCTGCCGCCGGAACTGGCCGCCCTCACCATGGACCGCGCCAACGCCATCCGTGTCCGGTGCTGATGCGACGCGCCGCCCTTCTCGCCGGGCTCGCCTTGCTGCTTGCGCCCGCCGTGGCGGCTGCGCAGGGCCCGTTCGGCATCGGCACGCCGGAGCCGTCGGGTGCCGCCTGGGCGGGCCCGTTCGCGCCGCTCTTCGATCAGATCGCCGCCTGGCAGGGCGAATTCTACGCCGAACTCACCGACGCGATCGGGGACCTCAAGGAGGACGGCGGCGCAATCTGGCTGCTCGCCGGCGTGGCCTTCCTCTACGGCATTTTCCATGCCGCTGGCCCCGGCCACGGGAAGGCGGTGATCAGCGCATATCTCCTTGCTTCCGGTGAAACGCTGAGACGCGGGATCGTCATCGCCTTCGCTGCCGCCTTCGTCCAGGCGCTCGTCGCCATCGTGCTTGTTGCCATCCTTGCCGGAATCCTGAACGTCACGGCCTCGACGATGACGGACGCAACCGATGCGCTCGAGATCGGCTCCTACGCCCTGATCGTCATCGTTGGGCTGTGGCTCCTCTGGGCGCGTATCTCCGGGCGAGGCCACCATCACCACCAGCATCACGCGCACGAAGATCATGACCACCATCAGGGCGACCACCACGAGCACGCCGCGCAGCCGGCCGAGCGCGAGGCGCCGCATGGTCGGGAGGCCTGTCCGCCGGCCCTGGCGACGGCGTCCTACGCCTATGCCGGAGCCGTCGCTGGTGGAGGCAACGCCGGGCCGCACGACCACGACGCCCACGAACACCACGCGGGCGATCACCATGGTCACCACCACGCGCCCGATCCAGCGCTCATGGCAAAGCCCCTCACCTGGCGCTCGGCGTGGACAGCGATCTTCGCGGTCGGGATCAGGCCGTGTTCCGGCGCGGTGATTCTCCTGGTCTTCGCCCTTGCTCAGGGGCTCTTCGCGGCGGGAATCGCGGCCACTTTCGTGATGGCCGTCGGGACCGCGATCACAGTGTCCGCATTGGCGGCGTTGGCAGTCCTCGCGCGCGACTACGCCCTTCGCCTCAGTGGAGGCTCCGGACGGTTTGGCGTCGTGCTTCGCGTGATCGAGATATTGGCCGCCGCGGCCGTACTGGCCCTCGGCCTGCTGCTCCTCGGCGGTGCGCTGTCGCGCTGAGCGCCGGCGATCCCTTCGCTTGGCCGAAAACGGCGTGCTGGCCGCCCGTTCGTCAGCGCTATCGCGAAGCTGAGCGGTTGGCGGGATGACCCCGGCGCCGAGGCGCCGGGGCCGGTCGCAAGGACCCTAGTACTCGTTGAAGATCCTCTGGATCTCCGCCGGGTCGTCGGTGACGGTCAGCGCCATCATCAACAGGATCGCGGCGTGCTGCGGCGTCAGGGTGTCGGCGCCGAGATGGGAATAGGAGTTCCCGTCGGTGCTGACGCGTCCCGAGGTGCCGCGGGTGGCGCGAACCACGATGACGCCCTCCTCCATCGCCTCGGCAAGCACCGGCCGCTGGCCCGCATGGGCCGATCCGGTGAGGAAGGTGGCGACGATGATGCCGTCAGCGCCGTCCTCGACGACCGCTTCGACAATTGCCGGGCTCGCATCCACATAGGAGTAGATGATCTCGACCTTCGGCAACTGGTCCATCGTTTCGATGCCGTCGAGGCTGAACTCGCTGCCGCTGGTGTGGAGCCGGGTCGGCGCACGATAGAAATAGGCCTCGCCGCCGCTGATTAGCCCGAGCACGCCGAGATCGACGGACTCCCAGGTGTCGACACGGCTGACGACGTTCTTGGCAACGTCGCGCGCCGCATGGATCTGCTCGTTGGCAACGAGCAGCACACCCATGCCGGAGGCTTCCGGCGTGGCAGCCGTGATCACCGCGTCGAGGAAGTTCCGGCTGGCATCCTCGCTCATCGTCGTCCGCTGCCGCTGCGCGGCGGTCACTACGATCGGCTTGTCGGTGTCGACGACGAGGTTGAGGAAGTACGCCATGTCCTCCGACGTGTTCGAGCCGATCGTGACGACGAAGCCATCG
>CAZSXA010000078.1:0-9927 GCA_964611195.1 uncultured Bauldia sp. | reverse complement strand
TTCAACTGGCTCTATGCCCGCCATCACGGCGGCAGGATGCTGCTGCGCATCGAGGACACCGATCGCGAGCGCTCCACCGAGGCGGCGATCGCGGCGATCCTCGACGGCCTGTCATGGCTCGAGATCGATTGGGACGAGGAGCCGGTCTATCAGTCGGCCCGCGCCGACAGGCATCGCGAAATCGCCGAGCAGCTACTCGCGGCCGGCCGGGCCTATCGCTGCTACGCCAGCGCCGAGGAACTCAACGAAATGCGCGCCCAGGCCCGCGCCGAGGGCCGCCCGCCGATCTATGACGGCCGCTGGCGCGACCGTGACCCGTCGGAAGCCCCGCCCGGCATTGACCCGGTGATCCGCATCAGGTCACCGGAGTCCGGCGAGACGGTGCTCTCAGATGCCGTCCAGGGCGAAATCCGGTTTCCGAACAAGGACCTCGACGATTTCATCATCCTCCGCTCGGATGGCTCGCCGACCTACATGCTCTCTGTCGTCGTCGACGACCACGACATGGGCGTCACCCAGATCATCCGCGGCGACGACCATCTCACCAACGCCGCCCGCCAGCGCCATATCCACGACGCGATGGGGTGGGAGGCGCCGGCCGTCGCCCATGTGCCGCTGATCCACGGGCCCGATGGCGCCAAGCTCTCCAAGCGCCACGGCGCGCTCGGCATCGATGCATACCGCGCCATGGGCTACCTGCCGCAGGCGATGCGGAACTATCTCGTCCGCCTCGGCTGGGCGCATGGCGATGACGAGATCATGTCGCTCGAGCGGATGGTGGAGTGGTTCGGACTCGGGGCCGTCGGCCGCTCGCCCGCCCGCATCGACTTCGACAAGCTCGAGAACCTCAACGGCCACTACATCCGCGAGACGCCGGACGACGAGCTGTTCGAGCGCTTTGTCGAGGCGTTGCCCCATCTCCCGGACGGCGAGGCGTTCGCCGATGCGCTGTCCGACCTCCGCCGCGAGCAACTGCGCCAGGCTCTGCCGGGCCTCAAGGCGCGGGCGAAGACGCTGACCGAGCTCCTCGAAGGAGCCGCATTCCTCGTCGCCGAGCGTCCCTTGGCGATGGACGAAAAGGCTTCGGCCCTGCTCACCCCGGAGGCGCGGGCGGTGCTCGCCGCGACGGCCGATGCGCTGGAGGCGGTGGAGGACTGGTCGGCTGAGACAGCCGAGCAGGCTGTCCGCACCGTCGCCGAGGCCTCAGACCTCAAGCTCGGCAAGGTCGCTCAACCGCTTCGGGCCGCCCTCACCGGCCGGGCGGTATCGCCCGGAATCTTCGATGTCCTTCAGGTGCTTGGCCGCGACGAGAGCCTTGCGCGCATTCGCGATCAGGCTGCTCCCGCGTGAGGCGCCTCTGCGACTTCTCATCCACGCCGCAGGACGATACGCTGGTGCGGTCGCCGGTCGGGGACACGAGCCGGCGGCCTCTCGACAATCGGGCACGAGCATCAAGCATGTCCCAGGCCGAAGGTCCGGGTCCGACATCGTGAAGGATGGGCGAGCATGAGCGAGCTGAAGGCCAATCTGACCGTCGGCGACAAGACCGCCGAACTCGACGTGCTGCGCGGCACGCTTGGCCCCGACGTCATCGACATCGGGTCGCTCGGCACCCAGATGAAGATGTTCACCTACGACCCGGGGTTCACCTCGACTGCGTCGTGCGATTCCAAGATCACCTTCATCGACGGCGATGCCGGGATGCTGCTCTACCGTGGCTACCCGATCGAGCAGCTCGCCGACTACGGCGACTTCATGGAGACCTGCTACCTGCTGCTATATGGCGAGTTGCCGACCGCCGCGCAGAAGGCCGACTTCGATCGTCGCGTCACCTACCACACAATGATCCACGAACAGATGATCCGGTTCTTCACCGGATTCCGCCGCGATGCCCATCCTATGGCCGTCATGGTCGGCGTGGTCGGCGCGATGTCGGCCTTCTATCACGACTCCATCGACATTATGGATCAGCGACAGCGGATGGTCGCCTCGCTTCGCCTGCTCGCGAAGATGCCGACGATCGCCGCGATGGCCTACAAATACTATATCGGCCAGCCCTTCATCTATCCGGACAACTCGCTCGACTACTCGGCGAACTTCCTTCGGATGTGCTTCGCGGTGCCGGCCGAGAACTATGAGGTCAATCCGGTCATGGCTCGCGCCGTCGACCGCATTTTCATCCTCCACGCCGACCATGAGCAGAACGCTTCGACATCGACGGTGCGGCTCGCCGGGTCCTCCGGCGCCAACCCGTTCGCCTGCATCGCCGCCGGCATCGCCTGCCTGTGGGGGCCGGCCCATGGCGGCGCCAACGAGGCGGCGCTCAACATGCTCGCGGAGATCGGCACGACCGATCGAATCCCGGAATACATCGAGCGCGCGAAGTCGAAGTCCGATCCGTTCCGGCTGATGGGCTTCGGACACCGCGTCTATAAGAACTACGACCCGCGCGCCAAGATCATGCAGGACACCTGTCACGAGGTGCTGGAGGCTCTCGGCATCGAGGACGACCCGCTGCTTCAGGTCGCGCTCGAACTGGAGCGGATCGCGCTCACGGACGACTACTTCATCGAAAAGAAGCTTTATCCGAACGTCGACTTCTATTCTGGTATCACGTTGAAAGCACTGGGCTTTCCGACGCAGATGTTCACCGTCCTGTTCGCCGTTGCGCGGACGGTCGGCTGGATCGCACAGTGGAAGGAGATGGTCGAGGACCCCTCGCAGCGCATCGGCCGCCCGCGGTAGATCTACACCGGCTCGCCCCAGCGGAACTACATCCCTATCGACGAGCGCCGCTGAGTTCCGGTCGCCGCTCTTCGATCAGCCGCACGATCACCTCGGCCGCGCGCATCGACGGCGACCCCTGATCGAACGCCATGATCCCGTCGAGCTCGGCGAAGGCGTCGAGTTGCTTCTGCCGCGCCGGGCTCGGCCGCAGCAACGGCAGAAGCGCCGCCGACAGCCGTTCCGGGTTGCTCTTGTTGTCGAGAAGCTGCGGCATCACATGGTCGCTCATCACGACATTGGCGAGCACCACGGAGGGCACGTTGAGCCGCCATTTGAACGGCCGAACGAACGCTTCGATCTGATAGGTGATCACCGAGGGAATGCCGGCGAGCGCCAGTTCGAGCGACACTGTGCCCGACGCGGCGAGCGCGGCATGGGCCGAACGGAATGCCGCGTGCTTCTCGTCCTCGCCCTCGACCACGGTCGCCTTGGTCGACCAACCCTCCATCCGCGTCCGGATATCGTCGGCAAGATGCGACACCGCCGGCAGGATCGCCTCGACCGGCCCGTGACGCTCACGGATCAGCTCAAGCGTTTCGCCAAACACCGGCATCAGATGCCGTACTTCGGCGCGCCGGCTTCCCGGCAGAAGCAGGAGCACCGGCTCATCCGCCTCGTTCAGCGGAACGCGCTCGCCCACCGCGGGCCGGAGTTGCGGCACCTTCTCGACCAGCGGATGCCCGACATAGGTGCAGGGAGGACCGCCAAGCTTCCGGTAAACCGCCGGCTCGAAGGGCAGCAAAGCCAGGACATGATCGACATAGGAAACCATGCGCCGCGCCCGACCGCTCCTCCATGCCCACACCGACGGTGAGACGTAGTTGATGACCGGGAGGTCAGGGAGCTTCTCGCGCGCGCGCCGTGCGACGCGGTGCGAGAATTCGGGGCTGTCGACCAGCAAAAGGACGTCGGGCTGGAAGGCGACGGCCGCATCCGCGATCTCACGGATTCGGCGAAAGATGTGAGGGAGGCGCGAGAACAGGCCGGCAAACCCGATCAGATCGACTTCGCCCGGCCGAAGCAGCGGATCCAGCCCGGCCTTCTCCATCCGCGACCCGCCGGTACCACGGAACTCGACCGCGTCGCCCCACAGTTGGCGAAGCGCACCCATCAGCCGGAATCCGAGTTGGTCTCCCGACTCCTCCGCAACGACAATGAATATCTTCGGTGGCCGCCGGGAATCGACCGGGCCGGTCATGTTCAAGCCGTCGTGCCGCTCGCGTCTTCGACGCCCGTGATGAAGATGCCGGCCGAGTCCGCCGCGTGGATCGTCTCCTCACGCTCGGCAATCATCACCCGGCCCGCCTCGATCGCGATCCCGGCAAGGCCGGCGGCAACGGCCGCTTTGACCGTGCCCGGGCCGATCGTCGGCATGTCGATCCGAAGGTCCTGATGTGGCTTTGCGCATTTTGAGAGAACGCCAAGCTGATCTCCACCCGGCACGCGGCCGACCTCCTTCAGACGAGCGACGCGCTCGAGCATGGCATCGGTCCCTTCGGCACCTTCGAGCGCGATCACGCGCGCATCGACCGCCACCGCCGCCTGGCCGATATCGAGCGCGCCGATCGTCTTGGCCGCTTCCATCGCCAGAACGACGTCCCGCTTCTCCTCGAGATTCTCCGTCCGCTTGGTCAACGACCCGGCCGGCGCGACGAGTTCGGTGGCGATCTCATGCGCGCCGAGAATGCGGAAACCCCTGGATTCGAACAGTTTTACAGCACCCGAGAGCACGGCATTGTCTCCGCCGGAGAAGAGCCCCGCAACGGCACCCCTTATGAACTCGCCGGCGCGGTCGACCTGCATCGAGCGGTAGTCGGGACGACTGTGGATGCGGCCGACCATGACGAGATCAGTCACCTTGTCGGCGCGCAGTGTAATCAAAAGGCGACCGATATCGCCCCAATCGACCCATTCATGGGTGAAATTGGTGATGTGGTCGTCTGCTTCACCGTTGATGCCGATGATCTTGACCGGTCGGCCGGCACGCTCCGCCGCCGAAGCGACCACCACCGGCAGCGTGCCTCCGCCAGCCAGGACGGCAAGCGGCTCGCTGCTTTCCAGCACGCGCGCACCGGAGCTTTCCACGTTCATATCTCCACATCCCGGGGAGTGCACAAAGCGCGCTTCCCCCCTTTTCTGACAAAGTCGATGATCGCCATCACCGGCTCAACATCCGAGAAGCGTTCAGCGGCTCGCTCGACCCGTTCGTCCAACGTTCCACGACCGAAGAAGATCTCGCGATAGGAGGCCCGCAAAGCGTGGATCGTCGGCCGGTCGAAGCCGCGGCGCTTCAGCCCCACAATATTGAGGCCACCGAGCTCCGCCCGGTGACCGATGGCCGTGGCGTAGGGAATGACTTCCGACGTCACGCCTACGAGTCCGCCCACAAACGCATAGGCACCAACCCTAATTCGTTGCTGGACGGCGGCAAGTCCCCCCAGCGTGGCATAGTCGCCTACCTCGACCAAACCGCCGAGGGTTGCGCCGTTGACCAGCGTCACATGCGAGCCGACCGTGCAGTCATGCGCGACATGGGCGCCCACCATCAAAAAGCAATGGTCGCCGATCCGCGTTCGCATGCCTCCACGCTTTGTGCCGCGATGGACAGTGACGTGCTCGCGCAGGATGCAATGATCGCCGATCTCGACCGTTGAATCCTCGCCTTCATAGGTGGTGTCCTGGGGCGCCTCGCCGACCGCCGTGAAGGGATAGATGACCGTGTCGGCTCCGATCGTGGTGCGTCCGACGATCCTCACATTGGAGCCGACCTGGGTCCGCGGCCCGAGGACCACCTCGGGCCCGACTATCGAGTAGGGACCGATGGTCGTCCCCTCGCCTAGCTGAGCGCCTTCCTCGACCAGGGCGGTCGGATGAACTTCAACACTCATAGGGGCTGGAGTTGCTCGCTCATGACAGCACTCAACTCGGCTTCGGCAACGACGAGGCCGTCCACTTCGGCTTCGGACCGGAATCGCCAAAGGCTCATGCGCTGACGAACCTTGTGGACATGGATACGGATCGTGTCACCCGGGACGACCGGGCGGCGGAAGCGCGCGCTGTCGATGCTCGTCAGATAGACCACGCTCGGAGGGTTCTCGGCTTCGGAGGCCTCGATGCAGATCGCGCCGGCGGTCTGCGCCATTGCTTCGAGTATGAGAACGCCCGGGAAGATCGGGCGGCCTGGAAAGTGGCCCTGGAACTGAGGCTCGTTGAACGTGACGTTCTTGATCCCGATGGCGGAGGTGTCGCCGTCGATCTCGATAATTCTGTCGACCATCAGGAACGGATAGCGATGCGGAAGCAGCGCCAGAACGCGCTGAATATCGACCGACTCCATAGTCCGCAGGAGGACGTCCTCCGCCATTATTCGTCCTTGCCTCCGCTGCTTCCCGATGGACGCTCACGGCCGACACCCGGCTGCACCGCGAGCGACCGCATCCACTCGCGCAACGGCCGAGCCGGCGCGCCGCCCATCTGTGCACCCGGCGGAACGTCGCGATAGACCGCGGAGAACCCGGCGATCTGCGCCCCGGCGCCAACGGTGATGTGGCCGTTGACGCCGCTATGACCCCCAATCATCACGTAATCCTCAATAACGGCACTACCGGAAATGCCGACTTGCGCAACGATGAGGCAGTGCCTTCCGATGGCGACGTTGTGCCCGATCTGCACGAGGTTGTCGATCTTGGTCCCTTCGCCGATGATTGTGTCCCGCGTGGCTCCGCGATCGACCGTCGTGCCGGCGCCGATCTCGACATCGTCCTGAACGATGACACGCCCGATCTGCGGCACCTTCAGGTGATCCGAGCCCGGAATGAAGCCGAATCCGTCCTGCCCGAGATGGACACCCGGGTGGAGCACCACCCGGTCGCCGAGCAGTCCGTGGATGATCGACGAGTTGGCGCCGATGTGACAGTTACGGCCGATCCGGACGCCTTGTCCGATCACCGCGTTTGCCGCGATTCGCGTTCCACAACCGATCTCGGCGCGGGGCCCGATGACCGCACCGGCCTCGACGGCGACGTCCTCTTCCAAACTCGCGGTGGGATCGACATGCGCCGCCGGTGAGATCCCCGTTTCGCCAGTGACGGGCCGCGGCCGGAGTGCTCCCGGATAAAGCCGCGCCGCGACAATGGCGATCGCGCGGTGCGGATCCTCGACAACGAGGGCTAGCGTGCGGACGCGGATAGCGTTGGCGTAGCGCCGGGTGCAGAAGCAGGCGCCGGCGTCCGTACCGGCGGCCTCGGCGACATAGCGCTTCCCATCGGCGAAGCAGACATCGGAAGGCCCCGCCGTCGCGACGGGCGCAACGCCGGTAAACTGCTTGGCATTGTCATGGGGTCCCACCGGTTCGGCGCCGGTGAGCGCCAGCACTTCCTCAAGGCTGACCGGAACGGGACGCTCGAAGAAGGCGGTCTCCGCCATTCTACCGTCCTGTGGAGGTGAAGGCGGCGGCACGAGGCCGCCGCCGATCAGAACTGGGTGCCGACGCTGAACCGCAGGGCCTGCGTCACATCGTAGGACGCACTCGACAGCACCCTCGCATAGTCCACCCTGAGGAGGCCGATCGGCGATGCCCAGGTCACAGACGCACCCACCGAAGCACGGAGCGTCGTGTCACCGAAGGTCCCGCCGAAGTCGAGACCACCAGGCAAATCGGTGCCGAACAGCATGCCCGCATCGGCGAAGACCGCACCGCGGAAGCCAGCATCCTCGGAGATGAACGGCAGCGGGAAGGAAACCTCCGCAGTCGCCGCCCAGTAGGTGTTGCCGCCGACGCCAAGACCGGTCGCTGTGCCGTCGGCAACGCGCGGACCGTAGCCGGCATTGGCGAAGCCGCGGATCGTCTCGCCGCCCTGGAGGAACTGGTCGAAGGCACGAACCGGCTGACCGATGCCGGTGATGTTGCCGGCCCGGAACCGGACCATGCCGACGATCGGCGACTCGTAGCCGATCGGACGGTACCAGCGGGCATCGAAGGTCGAGCGCAGGAAGGAGTTGGTGCCGCCAAGGCCGGCATATTCCACCGAGCCGCGGACGAAGAAGCCGCTTCGCGGATCCTGCATGTTGTCGATCGTGTTGTAGGTCGCCATCACGGCAGCCGACGAGGTGATCGTGGTGCCGTTCGGATAGACCGCAGCCAGCGCGGCCGGCGAGGACGAGATCGTCTGCCGGACGAAGCGATAGGACGTCTGGATGCTGAAGGCGCGCGTGATCGGGAAGCCGATGCGAACCTGTCCACCGGTCAGCGATTCGCCGTAAGGCCGCGAGCCGCCAGCCGTCGTCGTCCGCTGATAGAGGTCAAACCCGAAGGGCAGATTGCGCCCGAGGAAGAACGGCTCAGTGAACGAGATCGAGTAGTTGCGGTTGTTGAAGCCGATGGTGAAGGCGATCCGCAGATGCTGGCCGCGACCGAGGAAGTTCGTCTCCTCAAGCGACAGCTCACCGATGATGCCGTCGGCCGTGGAGTAGCCTGCGACGGCGTTGATCTGACCGGTCTGCGCCTCCGTGACCTCAACGATCAGCCGCACCTGATCCGGCGCCGAGCCCGGCGTTGTGCGGATACTGACGGTCTGGAACAGGCCGAGGGTCATCAGTCGGCGCTCGACCCGGTCGACCATGACCTGGTTGTAGGCGTCGCCCTCGGCCATCTCGAACTGGCGCCGGATGACGTAGTCGCGCGTCCGGCTGTTCCCGACAATGTCGATCCGTTCGATATAGGCACGCGGCCCCGGATCGATCAGGAAGCGAAAGTCGATCGTGTTCTCGGTGTAGTCGCGGTTCGCCTGCGGCGTGACCCGGGCGAAGGGTTGGCCGAGATCGGCGAGCGCGATCGTGATCTCTTCGAGCGACTGCTCGAGATCGAGCGCGTTGAAGACCCGACCCGAGCGCAGGTGGATGGCGCGCCGCAGCGTGTCGTAGTCGATGCCGGCGATCGTCGAATCGACGCTGACATTGCCGATGCGGTAGCGCGGCCCTTCGCTGACCACAAACCGGATCATGTAGGTGTAGCTGGCCTCGTCATAGACGACGTCCGTGCTGATCACCTGGAAGTCGGCATAGCCGCTTTCGAGGTAATGGCGGCGCAGGAGCTCGCGGTCGAGGTCGAGCCCCGAGGCCGAATAGACATCGTCCTTGGTGAGCCAGGTGAAGAGCCCGCTCTCACGGGTCTCGATAACCGCCTCCAACTGCCGGTCGGAGAACGCGCTGTTCCCCTCGAACTCGATATCGGCGATTCGAACGCGTTCGCCTTCGTTGATGTAGAAGATGACGTTGGCGAGGTTGCCTTCAACGGATTGGATCTCGACGTCGACGGTCGCCTCCCCCCGGCCTTCCTGACGGTAACGCTCCTGGATGGCTCGGATGTCGGCCGCCAGCACGGCGTCGCTGAGGACGCCGCGCACTTCCGTCTGCACGATCTCGGCAAGCTGCGGATCGCGGACCTTGCGGTTGCCGATGAAGGTGATCTGCACGACCACCGGATTCTCGACGACCGAGATGTAGATGGTGTTGCCGCTGCTTGTGACGTCGACGTCGGCGAAGAAGCCGGTCGCGAACAGGACGTTCAGCGTGTCGTTGAGGTCGGACTGACCGAAGTTCTCGCCGATATCGACCGTGACATACGACCGGATGGTGGCCGAATCGATCCGCTCGTTACCGCTGACCTGGATCGAAGACAGCGTCGCCGCCTGAGCGGTCGTCGCTGCGAGCATCGCTCCGCCCAGGATGATGGCTGGCGCTGCGGCCGCCAAGACAAAGGAAAGCGCAGCCCTTCGAACGAAACCCAGTACCGACATCTGGCTGCTCTACCCCCAAATCGACCAGTGCGCGCAGCAACGGAATCGGATGCCCCGTCCGAGCTCGCCTCAAAGTGCGTCGGATTTAGACAGGCTTTGTTGCCCGAAGCAAGCGTGCGCCTGAGATTCCTTGGGAATTCGGCCGCACGTGGCCAGACCGCAACGGTGGTTCAAATGAGGCGGGAAATGTCGTTACCGATGGCAACGACCATCAGCATCAACACAAGCACCAGGCCGATTCTAAGCCCGATCTCCTGGGCGCGGTCGCCCACCGGCTTTCGGCGCGCCGCCTCCAATCCGAAGAACAGAAGGTGCCCGCCATCCAGAAGCGGAATGGGAAGAA
>CAZSXA010000077.1:0-9928 GCA_964611195.1 uncultured Bauldia sp. | reverse complement strand
CGACCGGTGAGGCAACGGGATTCGCCTCCGAGGCGCGTCAGACCTGTTTTGACCTCGGCTTCACGCCCGGCACGCCGGAATCGGAGGCCTGCGTCGAGCAGATCGAGGCCGACCTCTTTGTGGCGGAGGGGCAGGCCGAGAACGAGTTCGGCGGACAGTTCAACCTCGTCGCCGAGTGCGAGGTCGACGTCGAGGCGTTCTCATACCAGATCATCTGCTTCCGCCGGCCGGCCTAGGCCGCTCGCGGTGGATCTTGAAGCGGCGACGCCGGGCTTCCCCGGCGTCGCCTTTTTTGCCTAGCCAGCCTCAGCGGCCGGGGCCAAAGCCCGGAATGACGATCACGCCGCGGCCGTTCGGGCCCTGGAACTGCATCGCGCCGCCGCCGTCTCGACGCATCTCGCTCTCGCGCTCTGCACGGTCGTCATCCGACAGCGCGCCGTCGCCATTCTGATCGAGACGATCCACGACATTGGCGAGCATCGCGTTGAACTCTTCCTCCGTCACGATGCCGTCGCCGTCGGCGTCGAGGTGCTGGAACGCGTCGACAACCTGCTCGTAGACGCGGGCGAGCCAGAGTTCCTGATATTCCTCCAACGACAACGTACCGTCGCCGTCGGCGTCGAACTCAGCAAGTTCGGCAGCGCGGGCGGCGTCGATCTCGTCCTGGGTGATCGTGCCGTCCTCGTTGGTGTCGAACTGCATCAGCCGCTCGGCCATGGCGCGGAAGCTGCGATCGGGTCCACCGATATCGGGCCCGGGGCCGGCGCGGAACGCGAAGCCCGCAACGCCATGATGCTGGCCAATCTGGGCGACGGTTTCGGCTTCCATCACGTTGTCGGCGGCCTCGGCATCCTGCGCGTAGGACGGAGCGATCGCGAAAGCGGCACCCAGGCCGGCGGTGATGGCGGCGGCGAGGGTGATGGTCTTGGTCGAAGTCTTCATTCGGGTAGTCCTCCTTGGGGTGGGGTGGTCCAACACCGGAGGATCTAGGGGAGGCGCCGCGCCCAAATTAGGCGGCAGATGGCCAAGTTTGTATCGAGTGGAGTCACCTTCGCCGGCCGCGACAGATTGATACAACATTTGCTGCGGCGACCGCAGCCGGCGGCCCGATCAGGGCGTCGCAGGCTCCGACAGCTCGATCGGATTGCCTTCCGGATCGGCGAGTCGGGCGAAGCTGCCATTGGGCTGCTTGTCGGGCTCCGACACCTCGATCCCGGCGGCGCGAAGTTCGGCGACCGTCGCCGCCAGGTCATCGACACGAAAGTTCAGCATGAACGCCCTGTCGGCGGGGAAGTAGTCGGTATCGGCCGGGAACGGCGCGAAGACGGTAATGCCTTCGGCCGTCGTCCACGGCATCGAATCGTAGCTCGTCGGCACCGGATCGACGCCGAGATGGCGCTGATACCATTCGGCGAGCGCTGCAGGGTCCCGCGCCCGAAAGAAGACACCGCCGATGCCCTCGACCTTTGCCATGAGTTCGGTTTCCTTCCGCTAGCGCTCCGGATCGTCGAGCCAGAGCGAGGTGATGAGCGTCGAATCAAGGATCAGGGCCTCGGCTTCGACGGCGGTGAAGAGCTCGTTGTCGCCGGAGGTGACTGCGGCCGCCATCGCGTAAGCGAAGGTGCGGACCGTCTCGAGAAACTGGTCCCAGGTCTCGCCTCCTTCGGCGCGGATGCCGTTTGCGTCGAGGGCCGCGAACTGCGCGTCGATCGCCGCGACCGCGGCGTCGAGGTCGAGTTCGGCGGTAGCTTCGACGAAGATCGGTGGCGGCGGGTCGAGGTCGGCGAACGCATGGACGAGCGCCAGATAGGGCGGAAGCCACTCGGCTTCGATCCCTGGCCGCGCCCCTTCGATCCACTCATTCATCGCCGCGTTGTCACAGGCCGTGTCTGCAAGCCGAGCGTCGAGCGCCGTCGTCGCAGCCCCCTGCTCCTCGGGCGTGAGGTTCGAAAGGAACCGGTCCGCTTCCGTCAGTACCGTTGCCGACTCCCATGGGCGCAGGAGATCGCACTCCGCACCCTTCTCAGCGACGGTGGCGAGGAAGGCGTAGGTGTCGGCCGGGTTGCCTTGCGCGGAAGCCGGTGCGGCGGCCACGGAAAATGAGGCGGCGAAGGCGACCGCGGTCAGGGCAATCGGGCGAGAGCTGAAGCGCATCGAGTGGGAAATCCGGCGTGACAGGAACTCTTCCTCCTAGCCGCTTGTCGCGACGATGTCGAAACAGTCAGTCGCCCTGCCAATAGGAGCGGAAGCGCTCGCCGTCGAAATAGATCAGCACCGACGAAGCGCCCTCCTTGCCGATGGTGATCGTATCGCCGGCCGCGACGGGAGGCGGCTCGCCTCCGGCGCCCTGGCCGATCGGCCCGGCCGGGTTCGCCGCCCACCAGTCGACATTCTCGAAATAGGCCGGCGTCAGTTCGCCCATATCGCCCTCGAGGCCGATGACATCGAGCCAGGTGCCGGCGCGGCAGATGGCGATACCGCGCTTGCCATCGGCGATGCGCTCGATCGGCATCGCGAAATCCCACGCGCCGTCGAGATCGACATCGATCTCGAACTGCGGCGGCTGCAGCCACGGATCGGGACGAAGGCTCGCGTCGAGGCCGCAGGCATAAATTCGCTCGATGTCGGCATCCTCGAAGCCGATCGGCTCAGGCGGCGGCGGATCGTATGCGCGCGGCCAGATGAGGCAGGCGGTGAAGTTCAGATAAACGAGCCGCGCGGTTTCGCCCGGATCCAGATCGGCGAGGCCGTAGTCGACGAAGCGAAGCCAGCCGCGGCCGTCATCCGGGCTGGGCTCCGGCGCGACCTCCTGGTCGGGCGGGCGAAAGCCGCCGGTCCCCTCCAACGCGGGCGAGAAGGCGAAGAGCCGAAGCTCCTGCGGCGCGTTGACCTCGCCGCGATTGGGGCCGGTGTTGTCGGCATTGCGGAAGTGCCAGCCGTAGAGCTCGCGCGGATTGGGCGTGTAGTAAGGTGGTGTGATCGCGGAAAGATCGACCGTGCCTTCGGCGCCGATGTTCCCGGAGAAGACGCGGATGTCGTAGCCGAACTCGGCCGGCATCAGCGCGAACAACCAGCCGGTCGGCAGTTCCTGCACCCACGCCCGCTGCCCCGCGACCTCGCCGGAGATGAAATACGCCGTCCGCTCGTCGGTCGAGTCGCAGCTCAGCGCCTGCGCTTGCGCGGCAGCGGGTGCGGCGGCCGCGACAGCGGCGATCAGGGCGGCGAGGGCGAGGAGGGGGCGCATCTGTGCCGATCCTATCGGCCCCGGCGCACAAGACAACTTCCACCTTGCCTCACCAACGGCAACCAACGAGTGAAAGGGACACAGAGTCAGACTTGGACGACCACGGTCTGGGCGGCTTCGATCAACTCGTTGATCGAGCGGGTGAGCGCGCTGACGACGCTTGCCAACCAGCTCCGCTCCGACCAGGTGACGCTCGGCCTGATCAAGGGCTCGTCGTAGCGCCTGCCGGCGACCGGGCCGGCGGCATCAAATGCGTGCCGCCGGCCAAAGCGTCGGCCTCGGCCGAGCGCTCCAGCAGCACTTCGATCATTCGCACCACCGCGTCTGCCGAGACGGTGAAGTCTCGAGCACGGTGATCTTCACGCCACTCGCCCGCGGCAGGGCCGAGCACCAGGCCGTATGGTTGATCGAAGAGGCCGGCGAGGGCGGCAAAGGCCGAGACGCCTTCGGGGCGGAGTGTCCGTTCCCGCAATTCAACGACGATCGCGCCCGGCGGGGCGAAGACGGCGTTGGCGAGACCGGCGCCATGCGTGCCGACGATTATCTCGGCGTTGGCGAAGAGCCTGACCTGATCGGCGAAGGTGAGCGTTTCGGCGTTGACGCACTCGAACCCGAACGCCGCCGCCAACCGGTCGACGACCTCCGCCTCATTCAGCAAGTGCCGTCGCTTGGCGCGGCTGCGGGAGACGAAAATCCGGCCTGGACCGTCGTTTCGGGCCGCCGCCCCGAGCTCGCGGAAGAAGGGAAGAATCAAGCTGGCGAGCTTGTCCTCGCTGGGATTGATGCGCCCCGCGAAAGTGATCTCGCCGGTAATCGCGACGTGTTTCTCGACCTGCAGGAGTTCGTCTTCGCGGACGCCGACAAAGGCCAGCGAGTCCCACTGCCAGCGCGCAGTGAGCGTCGGCACCATGAGCCTTCCGGGACATCCGAGGTCACGCCACAGGCCCACATTGGGCAGCGCTTCCAACAGCCAATGAAAGTAGGCGAGGGGAGCTGAGGTGAGCACGAAGACATCGCCGACATGTCGGCCGGTCGGAGGAAGCTTTCCCGAGATGACACCGCCGTCCTGGATCGCTTTCAGAACGTCCGGTTGATGCTTGGCGAAACGCAGTGCGCCGACGAGCGCTTTGGAACTGCGAACGGTTTCACGCACGATGTCATTGTGCCGCGTGACGAGGGTCATCATCGGCGCCAGACAAACGCCATCCCTCATCGTAAAGGCGTACCAGGGGCTTCGTCGGCGACCATGGCCGGTGGCCTTTCGGGGCTCCCCGTCGCCATCGGTCAGCAAGAACGGGCGCCGCGGGCCCTTCGATATCCTGGCGCGCTCGGTCGCGACCACGCCGGGGGCTTGCCACGCCTTCTTGACAGCGAGGGCGCCCGCAAGCCGTCTGCTCTTGGCCTTCTTGTCCGCCATCATCCCCGTTCCTGCACCGGGCGGCTTATAGCCGTGTCGGGCGAACGAGGCGAGATGCCGGTCGGCGCGGCGTGGCTTGCACCGCATCGGACGTGCCGGGTACGCTCCGCGATCAACGGCAGAATCCGGGGCGCGCCGCCGCCATGACCGACATCACTTCGACCGTCCGCCTCAGAACCGGGGCCGAGATGCCACGGATCGGGCTCGGCGTCTTTCAGGCGCCGTCCGGCGAGGAGACGCGCAATGCCGTTCTGAACGCGCTCCGCGTCGGCTACCGCCATTTCGACACGGCCAAGATCTACGGCAACGAGGCCGATGTCGGCGACGCAATCCGCGAGTCCGGCATTCCGCGCGATGAGATCTTCGTCACCACCAAGTTGTGGAACGACGATCAGGGCTATGAGTCGGCGCTTCGCGTCTATGACCGGCAGCTCGCGACGTTGGGGCTCGAGACCGTCGACCTCTACCTGATGCACTGGCCTGTCGCCGAGAAACGGCTCGATTCATGGCGGGCGATGGAGCAGCTCTTCATCGAGGGCCGGGTGAAGGCCATCGGCGTTTCCAACTTCATGACCTGGCACCTTGAGGAACTTCTCGAATACGCCAACGAGGTGCCGGCGGTGAACCAGATCGAGATCAGTCCGTTCTTCCAGCAGCGCGAGGTCCGCGCGCTTTGCGCCGAGCATGGCATCGTCGTCGAAGCGTACAGCCCGCTGACGAAGGGGCTGAAGCTTGGCGACCCGACCGTTGTGACGGTTGCGAACGAGTGCAGGCGCTCGCCGGCACAGGTGATGCTACGCTGGTGCCTGCAACACGACCTTGTCGTGCTACCGAAATCCGTGCATGCCGAGCGGATAGCGGAGAACTTCGATCTCTACGACTTTAACCTTGCCGATGAGCAGATGGCGCGGCTCGATGCGCTCGAAGAAGGACTTGTCACGGGTTGGGATCCGCGGACGTGGAAGTAGGCAGCGCGGGAATCCCGCACCGCGCCTTCAGCCCACCCTCGCTGCGACAGTTTTCGTGTAAGGAATCCCGTTCGTGACGCTTGCTCTGGTGTCCTGCCCGGCCAATGACAAACCGCACCTCGTTTACGAGCAGACGCTCGCCTACAACCGTGCGCTCGGCGACGACTGCGTCCACGTCATCAACGTCAACATCCAGCGATCGGGCAAGTTCTTCGAAGAGGCAGAAGCCGCGGGTATCGACTTCGCAGCGATCGGCAATGTGGTCTTCGCGAAACCTGAGCGGATGTCGATTGCAGCGACCGGGCTCGGAATCCACGCCACCAACCTCTCCTTTGCGATCCAGTCCGGCATCGTTGCCGATTACGTCCTGCTGCACACAACGTCCGACCTTCCGTTCCGATTGGGTCTCGGCGACTACATGCGCCGCTTCGATCTTGGGCAGGCGCCGCCGCGGCGGATCGACAAGGACAACTCCCCGGGTTTCTACAGTCGCGCCGCACGGGATCAGTCGCTCACTTCCTTCCTTCGCAAGATCGATTTCCCAGTCGACGAGGGGCGGGGACCGACACTGCCGTTCTGTCGCTTCGAAGGCAGTTTCTACCGCTGGGGCTTGGCGATGGAGCTGTTCTTCCTTCTCTGCTCTCATTTCGGCTTTGACGGCGACTATCACTGGCTCCGGCCCTATCCGATCGAGGAGATCCTCCTTCCGGCGCTGGCCGATCACCTCGAACGGCACCACAAACTCACGCGGACCCGGCACACTGTCATTGTCGCCAGCGAGGACGGAGATCCGCGATTTACCGGGCTCAGCGCGCGCAAACCGATGAACGAGGAGCACATCCCCACGCTCGCAGGGCTGGAGGAGGAGATCTTCTCCTTCAAGTTCGCTCCGGACAGCGACTCGCCGGTTCGCGACTGGGTCTTCGGTGAGCTTGGGATTCCGCTTGACCGTCGGGTCAGGGCGTTGGCCTGAGATCCGAACGCCACGCGGCTTGCGTCGGTCGCGCCGATGGACGGCTTGACCTTGCCCCCACGGCAGGCTCAATCGGGCCGTCAACAGATGCGAGGTCGCCCGACTTGCCCGATGCCGCTGACATCCAGACGACGCCGTTCCCACCCCTCGAACGCGAACGGCTCGTTGCGCTGATCGCCAAACGCTCATTCGCGACCGGCGAGTTCACGCTCGCCTCCGGCAGGACGTCGCGTTTCTATTTCAACCTCAAACCGACACTGATGCACCCGGAAGGCGCCTATCTCTGCGCCCGTGGCCTTCTCGCTCAGCTTGAGCCGAGTGACGCCGACTATGCCGGCGGCCTCGAAATGGGCGCCGTACCGCTGCTTGGTGCGATGGCCGCGCTCAGCCATATTGCCGGTGCGCCGGTCGCGACCTTCTTCGTCCGCAAAGCGCCGAAGGACCACGGCACGCGGCTCGGCGTCGAGGGCCTGGCGCCGACTGAGTCGCTCGCCGGCAAACGCGTCGTCATCATCGACGATGTCACGACGACCGGCGGCTCGACCGTCAAAGCGATCGAGGCAGCGCGGGCCGAGGGCGCGACCGTCCAGCGGGCTCTGTCGATCGTCGATCGCGACGAGGGCGCCGCCGAGAATCTCGCCGCTATCGGCGTGACGCTCGGCTCGGTCCTCAGCGTGCGCGACTTCGCGTAGCGGGATTGCCAAGACGCTTCGTCGAATCGATTCTCCCCTGCCAAGAGCGGAGAGGAGGCGGAGCGATGAAACCTTTCGGAACACTGGTCCCGGTCGCGGTGGCGGGCGCGCTGGCGCTTGTGCCGGCTATGGCGGGCGCGCAAGAGACCGACCCGGTCGGCACCTATTTCGCCTGGTTCGACGCCACCGCAATCGCCGGCGACGCGCAGGGCGTGTTCATCCCGGCGATCGTTACACTGCAGACCGGCGGCACTGTGATCGCCGTCGATGCGACGGATTCCGGATTCGTGGCGACGCGCGACGGCGGCTTTCCGCTTCAGCCGAGCTCGATCACCCAAGGCGTTTGGGAACTTGTCGGCAAGAACACCGTCTCGTGGACGGCGTTCTATTTCGGCTTCGATCGCGAGACCGGCGCCGTTGCTGCGATCAACCGGCTCACCGGCACCTTCAGCTTCGCAGACGACCGCACCGGGGAGGGTTTCGTCTGCGAGGATTCGATCACCATCCGCGACGGCCTGTTCAATCCGGCGATGCACAATCCGGCCTGGCAGATGCGTGAGCTGGAATGCACGCTCGACTTCTCCGGGCTGGTCTATCCCGTGACCTTCATTCCGGTGCGTTAGCGTCGTCGCTCGGAGCCGAGGCGGGCTTCACGAGCCGATAAGTGTCGCGTTCCGTTTCGGGTAGTGCCCGGTGAAACGGGCGCGTGACTTCGCCGTCAAGGAGGTCGAATCCAGATCCGATGTCCACCGCGACGCCGCCGCGCTGTTTCACCCAACTCGCATAGATGCCCTTCCACACGCCCGCCCCGATCAGACAAAGCGTCCCTGCCATGTCGGCGGGCAACTGCTCGTAGACTTCGGCGAGGAAGGTGGGCTTGGCCAACGTCGGAGCTGCGTTGCGCCTGCCGCGGCCGACATGGATGGCCGAGACAGCCGGTCCGTCGAACCGCCGGGCGAAGACCTGTGCGAGATGAGGCCTGCTGGTGACAAGCAGAACCTGCTCGGCCTCCGCCATCAGAGCGTCTAGATGTCGGACGACACCGAGATAAAAATGTGCCGTGGCAATGGTCTTGCCGGCGAACGCGCCGGATTCTGCCATCTGTCGGCAAAGCTGGCGCGCTCGGAACTGACCGACAAGCCCGCGTGGTCGTTTCTTCCTCTCGAAGATGCCGCTGAAGCGGTTCGCGGCCGACGTGGAAGCTTGGCTTGCTCCGGGAAAGGGCGCTAGCCCGAGGACACCCAGGAGATCGGCCTGCGCGTAGGAGGAGACCACCATCTCCCGTAGGCAGACAATCCAGGTCTCGTCCACGAGGAAGCTGTCCTCCTGTTGCCAAATGGTGGCTTCGGCGACGTATCGGTCGAGATTCGGATAGCCGGGAAACATCTCAAAGGCGGTGAGGTTGGACTCGCCGTCGCCGATGCGGACCGCGGAGAAAGGTCGCTTGTCGCGAAGCGCCGCCGCCGCCAATTCCGTCACGATGGGAGATGTCCGCTCGCCCGCTACAGTCAGGCCCGCCGCTTCGTAAGCAGCCACGTTGGCGGGCGGCGAGTAGGAACTCATGGCGGCGTTCAGTTCCGCCTCGAATGCCGAGCGTTCCGACTGCGGAACGGCAGAGAGCGGGTATCGTTGAAGGTCGCTCCTGTCCTTGCCCTCGGCCATCGGTGCTGGTTTCCGGTCGATCACGCCCGGGCATTAAACAGAAATAAGGCAATGGAGACCATTGTCGCGCACCGGCGGAGCCGACTCACGCTTGGGTCGGCCCGAACGGCTATGGGTATTCGCTGCGTTCGGTATGGAATTCGACGCTTCAACGCTCTTCGTCGTGGTGATGGCGTCGACCTTTGCGAACGCGCTGCTGGTCGCGTGGGTGTGGTTGCGCAACAGCGAGGAGCGGAGCCTGCTCTTCATGGCGCTCGGCTTCACGCTCGCCGGTGTCGGCAACGTCCTGCTCGCAGGGCGAGACACGCTGCCCACGGTCGCTTCGATCGATCTCGCCAATTCCTTGATCGTCTATGGGGTGGCCATGATCTGGGTGACCGCCCGGGTCTTCAACCGCCGACCGGTGCCCTGGTTGGTTCCGCTGGCAGGCGTCGCGGTGTGGCTCGGGCTGGTCCAGCTGCCGCCAGTCGGGGACAGCTATGCTGCCCGAGTCATAGTCGCGTCTGCGGTGACGACCTTCTACTGTCTGATTGGTGCGCGCGAGTTCTGGCTTCAGGACGGTCTTCGCGCGCGCTTGCCGGTCATCGTCGTTCTTCTCGTCCACTCCGTCGTCGTGCTGGCGCGTATTCCCATTGCGATCATCGATGCCGACAATCTCTCGACCGATTTCACGAGCCCCTGGTTTGCGCCGATGGCGCTGGAGACGCTGGTCTTCATCCAGGCGCTGGCGCTGCTGGTCGTTTCGCTGATCAAGGAACGCGCCGAGGCGAAGCTGCGAACAGCCGCGATGACCGATCCGCTGACCGGGCTCGCCAATCGCCGCGCCTTCTTCAACGAGGGCAAGCGGCTGATCGCCTCGGCCGAGCGGGCCGGGCAGTCGACCGCACTCATCGCCTTCGATCTCGACCGCTTCAAGCGGATCAACGACACCTACGGCCATCCCTTCGGCGATGCGGTGCTGGAGGCGTTTGC
>CAZSXA010000076.1:0-9980 GCA_964611195.1 uncultured Bauldia sp. | reverse complement strand
AGTACGAGGAGCTGCTCGCCAAGGGCACCGACGTCGGTAAGTCGCTGGCCGAGCCCGACCTCACGGACACCGCCAAGCGCATCATGGCGGCGGCCGATTCCGGCGGCTGCGAGATTGTCCTGCCGATCGACGCAGTCGTCGCCCGCGAATTCAAGGCCGATCCGCCGACCGAGACTGTCGCGGTCACTGCCGTTCCGGAAGACACGATGATCCTCGACGTCGGCCCCGCCTCGATCGGGTTGGTCAAGGCCGCGTTCGACAAGGCAGCAACGCTGGTCTGGAACGGCCCGCTCGGCGCGTTCGAGATGACGCCGTTCGACATCGCAACGGTGGCTGCGGCTCGTCACGCCGCGTCACTGACCGAGGACGGCAAGCTGTTGTCCGTGGCCGGCGGCGGCGATACGGTTGCGGCACTGAACCACGCCGGAGTCGCCGAGCAATTCAGCTATGTTTCAACCGCCGGAGGAGCGTTCCTCGAGTGGCTTGAGGGCAAGCCGCTGCCGGGTGTAGAGGCATTGCGCCAGAGCTGAGCGGAAGCTCCTCCGCGGCCGACCGATGCGGAGGGAAATTGATGACCGACAAGCTCGCAGATGTCGCCGCCAGGATGGTGGCGAAAGGCCAGGGCATCCTGGCCGCCGACGAAAGCAACGGCACGATCGCCAAGCGCTTTGCGTCGATCGATGTTGAATCCACCGAGGAACACCGCCGCGACTATCGCGAGATGCTGTTTCGCAGCCCGGCGCTGCGCGACGAAATCTCCGGTGTGATCCTTTATGACGAAACGATCCGCCAGAACGCCGCCGACGGCACGCCGCTGACGGAGGTTATCCGCGCCTCGGGCGCAATCCCCGGCATCAAGGTGGACAAGGGCGCCAAGGCGCTGGCGCTGTCGCCGGGCGAGAAGGTCACAGAAGGCCTCGACGGCCTTCGCGAGCGCCTTCAGGAATACGGCAAGCTCGGTGCCGAGTTCGCCAAATGGCGCGCGGTGATCGACATCGGGCCGGGCCTGCCGACCGACAACTGCATCAATGCCAATGCCCACGGGCTCGCCCGCTACGCCGCGCTCTGCCAGGAAAACGGCATCGTACCGATCGTCGAGCCCGAGGTGCTGATGGATGGTGCAACCGCGGCGCACGATATCGACACCTGCTACGCGGTCACCGAACGGACGCTGAAGACCGTCTTCATGGCGCTCTATGAGGCCGGCGTCGTGCTCGAGCGGATGGTGCTGAAGCCGAACATGGTGATCGCCGGGCAGAAGTCCGCGAAGCAGGCGAGCCCGGAAGAGGTGGCGGAGAAGACGCTGCGGGTGATGCGCTCATGCGTGCCGGCTGCCGTTCCCGGAATCGCATTCCTCTCCGGCGGGCAGTCGGACGAACAGGCGACCGAGAACCTGTCGCTGATCAACCAGGCCGGCCCGGCGCCGTGGGCGCTGACCTTCTCCTACGGTCGCGCCCTGCAGCATGCGGCGCTTGTCGCCTGGGGCGGCAAGGCGGAGAACGCGGTGACGGCGGAGCGGGCCTTCGCTCATCGCGCCCGGATGAACAGCCTTGCCGCGGCGGGCGAATGGTCGGCAAAGGCAGAGAAGGCAGCGGCCTGATGGGCCGGAAATGGAAACGGCCGGCGCCCGAAGGCACCGGCCGAAGTTCCAAGTCCGCCGCATTTCCTTAAGTCCGCGATCAGTCTGAACGAAATGAGTTAACAAAACACCTGTCCGATCGGACAGGTTGGTGTGATGGCTGGATCCGGCTTCCGAACCCGACTTTGCCTCGTGACGCCGCCGCAAGCGGGCAGACACGTCCCGGACGCCCTCCGCGAAGCGATCGGCGCCGGTGATGTCGCCACGTTGCTGATCGACCCCGCCTCGGGCGCCACCGAAACCCTCGCCGAACTCGCCGCGATCGCCATGGACCGCGGCGTAGCGGCCGTCTTCGTCGGCGCCGAGCCTCCCGCCAGGGCAGACGGCGTCCAGGTCGAGACCGGTGTCGAGGACCTCAGGGCCGCGCGGAAGCGCGTCGGTGAAAACGGCATCGTGGGCGCCGGCGGCGTCCACTCGCGGCACGATGCGATGACGATGGGCGAAGCGCTTCCGGACTACCTCTTTTTCGGCCGAATCGATGGAGATGATGCGCCGGCCATTCATCCCAAGGCATTCGAGCTTGCGAACTGGTGGAGTGAGTTGTTCGAGATCCCCGCGGTCGTCATGGGCGGCGCCGAAGTCGGCTCGGTTGGTGCGGCGGCAACGGCAGGCATCGAGTTCGTTGCTCTTCGCCGGGCCGTCTGGAATCATCCCGACAGCCCCGGGGAAGCAGTCGTTTCCGCCAATCGCGAGCTCGAATTGAAGCAACGCTCATGAACCAGCGCACAACGCTGCTCGTGGTCGCGATCCTGGCCGCGGTCGCGATCATCTCGACGATTGTCTTCGTCACCGGCGGCTCGGACGACGCCGGCGCGCCCGAGGGCGTCGCCGATCTCGCCGGGCCGGAAGGCAATGCGCCTCCTCGCGATGACGAGACGCCGGCGCTGGACACGCCGCTCAACGAAGCAGCGCCGGACAATCCCGACGGACAGGTCGATCTCGCTTATGGCGCTTTTCAACGCGGCCTTTATCGCGAGGCCCTGAGCCACGCCCTGCCGCTCGCCGAGGAAGGAAACACCGCCGCGCAGACGCTGATCGGCATGCTCTATCAGCAGGGCTTCGCCATCCCGCAGGATCTCGAGGAAGCGGCCGGCTGGTTCGAGCTCGCCGCCGCAGCGGGCGATCCGCATGCCCAGCTGGCGCTCGCACTCTCCTATGTCGACGGCGCCGGCGTGGAGGAGGACCGCGGCCGGGCAATCGAGCTCTTCCGCCAGGCCGCCGAACAGGACCTGCCGGTCGCGCACTACAATCTCGGCCTCGCCTATATCGAGGGATCGGGTCTCGAGCAGGATTTCTCGCTCGCAGCCGAGCATTTGAGCCAGGCCGCCGAGGACGGCGTCTCCGAGGCGCAATACGCCCTGGCGCAACTCTACATCGTCGGCGAGGGTGTGATCCGCTCCGAGGAGATCGCCAATCGCTGGCTGCTGCGCGCAGCCGAGGCCGGTCTCGTTGACGCCCAGATCGAGTACGCGATCCGCGTGTTCAACGGCGTTGGCACCGTCCCCGACCAGGTCGAGGGCGCGCGCTGGTTCCGTATGGCAGCGCTCGCCGGCAATCCGGTCGGGCACGCCCGCTACGGGCTCCTCCTCGCCAATGGCGCCGGCGTTGACGAGGACCCCATCGAGGCGGGGAAGCACTATTTGCTCGCCCGCTCCGCCGGGCTCGACGACGCCATGCTGTCGGACTTCTTCTCGACGCTCAGCCCCGAGGAGCAGGAGGCGGCCCTCGCCGCCGCACAGACCGACGCGCAGCTGGTCTTCGGCGGCGGCTAGGCACTTGCCAGCCGGCAGGCTTTGTGCTCGACAGCGGGCCGCACCTCCCTGCTCGCCCATCCAATAGACGCGCCGCCGCCCGCGGCCCTTTCCGGAGCTTTGCCGAAATGGCTCGCAGCGCCCTCCTCAACGTCATGGTTCAGGCCGTCACCCGGGCCGGCCGCACGCTTTCGCGCGACTTCGGGGAGGTCGAAAATCTCCAGGTCTCGGTGAAGGGGCCGGGCGAATTTGTTTCGGCGGCCGACACCAAGGCGGAAGAGACGCTGGTGAACGAACTCCGCAAGGCGCGGCCCGGCTACGCCTTCATCACCGAGGAAACCGGCCACATCACCGGCAAGGACGGCTCCCATCGCTGGATCATCGATCCGCTGGACGGAACGACGAACTTCCTTCACGGCATCCCGATCTTCGCGATCTCGGTGGCGCTTGAGCGCGACGGCGAGATCATCGCCGGTGTTGTCTTCAACCCGGTCTCCAACGAACTCTTCGTCGCCGAGCGCGGCCAGGGCGCCTTCTTCAACGATCGTCGCATCCGCGTTGCGGGCCGCAAGGAACTGACCGACGCCGTGATCGCCACCGGAATCCCGCATCGCGGCCGCTCCAACCACGCCGAATTCGCCGCCGAGCTGCCCTATCTGATGGCGCGGGTGGCGGGCATCCGCCGCTGCGGCGCCGCGGCGATCGACCTTGCCTGGCTCGCTGCCGGACGCTTCGATGGCTTCTGGGAGCGCGGCCTTGAATCCTGGGACATGGCGGCCGGCCTCCTGCTCATTGAGGAAGCCGGCGGCATCGTCACCGACATCGACGGCGGGCGCACGATGCTGACCGCGGGCAGCGTCGTTGCCGGCAACCCCGCGATCCACCCGAACCTCCTTAAGGCCCTTCGGGACGCCCGTAGCGGGGGATGACAACTCTGACGCGCTGAAGGCCGGTTTCGATTCGGCCACAATTCACGCTACACCTAGGCACAGGCGAATCGAGGAATTAGCGCGTGGTTCTGCGGCGATCCGGCGGCCGGGATTACGATCCCTACAAGCTGGCCAGTCCCCTCGTTTATCTGTGGCGGATGATCATCTTCCTGATGATCGTCGTCTTCATCGCCGTCATCCTTTACGAGTCGGTGGTCGATGCCTTCCTTGCCAACCCGGCGCTGAACGGCCTCATCGTCGCGGTCCTTCTGGTCGGCATCCTTCTTTCTTTCCGTCACGTGATCCGGCTCTTTCCGGAAGTGCGCTGGGTCAACACCTTCCGCGTTGCCGAGCCTGGCGTGGAGATGAACCGCGCGCCGGTGCTGCTGGCGCCGATGGCCTCGCTGCTCGGTGATCGCCTGGGACGCATGGCGATCTCGACCCAGACGATGCGGTCGATCCTCGATTCCATCCAGATGAGGCTCGACGAGAACCGCGACATATCGCGCTACCTCACCGGCCTCCTCGTTTTCCTGGGGCTCCTCGGCACATTCTGGGGCCTGCTGCAGACCGTCACCTCGGTCGGCGACACGATCCAGGCGCTCGACGTTTCATCGGGCGATACGACCATCATCTTCGACAATCTGCAGGACGGCCTCGCCGCGCCGCTCGGCGGCATGGGAACGGCCTTCTCCTCCTCGCTGTTCGGTCTTGCCGGCTCGCTGGTCCTGGGCTTCCTCGACCTCCAGGCCGGGCAGGCGCAGAGCGTCTTCTACAACGACCTCGAGGACTGGCTGTCGACCGTCGCCGACCTCGAGCCGACCTCGATCGATGCCACCGGCGTCGCCAATGCCGAGGACCTTCGTGTTGTCGTCGAGCGCCTCTCGCGTGTCGTGCAGGAAGCAAGCGGCGTCACCACCAGCGCCTCGACACAGCGCAGCACCACGGCGATGGCTAATCTTGCCGAAGGAATTCAAGGCCTCGTTCAGCACATGCGTTCGGAGCAGCAGGTCGTCCGCTCCTGGGTCGAGACCCAGGCGGAGCAGCAGCGCGAGATCCACGACCTCCTCGAGGTCATCGCCGAGGCATTGAAGTCGCCGGCGGCGGAGTAGAGCGATGGCCCTTGCCGCCCGCGGCCGTCGCCGCGCCACCCAGGACATCTGGCCGGGCTTCGTCGACGTTCTGTCGACGCTGCTCCTGGTCTTCATCTTTCTCCTGTCGATCTTCGCGATCGTTCAGTTCTTCCTGTCACGCGAGGTGTCGGAGGGCGAAACGCTGCTGGAGCAGCTTCGCCTGCAGATCGAGGAGCTTGGCCAGGATTTGGCGATGGAGCGCTCGGAGAATTTCGAGCTTTCCAACACGCTTGCGATGCTCCAGGCCACACTCGCCGATACCGAGGACGAACGAGACCGGCTGGCCGGACAGCTCGTCGACGCAGAGGGCGCGGCCGCTGCGGCCGGCAATCGGATTCTCGCGCTCGAGGACGACCTCGCCGAGGAAGAGCAGCTCAGCCAGCGAGCGATGTCGCAGATCGAGATCCTCCAGGCGCAGCTCAACGCCGTCTACAGCCAGCTCGACGCGCTGAGCGAGGCTTTGGATGTCGCCGAGGCGCAGGACGCCGCCAACCAGCTCGTCATCGAGGACCTTTCCGAGCGGCTCAACCTTGCCCTTATCGAGCAGGTCGAGGAGTTGTCGAGCTACCGCTCCGACTTCTTCGGCCGCCTCCGCGAGATCCTCGGCGACCGCGAGAACATCCGCATCGTCGGCGATCGCTTCGTCTTCCAGTCCGAGGTGCTGTTCGACGTCGGCGCCGACGATATCGGCGACGCCGGCCGCGATCAGCTGGTCGCCCTCGCCTCGGCCATCCGCCAGCTCGAGTCCGAAATCCCCGATGACATCGAGTGGGTGCTTCAGGTCAACGGTCACACCGACGCCCAGCCGGTGCGCCCCGGCGGCGAGTTCGAATCGAACTGGGATCTCTCCGCCGCCCGCGCCATCTCTGTGGTCGAACTCCTGATCGACGAGGGCGTTTCGGCCGATCGCCTCGTCGCCGCCGGCTATGGCGAGTATCAGCCCCTGGAAGAAGGCGACACGCCGGAGGTCTACGCCCGCAACCGCCGCATCGAGCTGAAGCTGACGGAGGGGTGATGCCTGACCTACCGCCTAGCGCCACGATTCAGAGCGTATTGGATAGTTTGCTCAAGCCGGATGAGTACGTATCTGGCGTCTATCAAGAACTTCGAAACGCCAAGAAGGCCAATCCGTTGAATCAGGTCGCCGTCAGACTCGGCATTACTGGACGTGGTATTTCCCCGTATTACCGAATAGTGCTCGATCCTAAGGACGGTGAACCAGACACCGACGACAGAATTGTTGGGGCCTACTACGACAATCACACGCCTCTCGAAGGGTCGACTTCCTCGGCCAACAACGAGTCTTGGAGCACCCGGTTCATGACGATCGACGAGGTCGAGTCCTTGCTCCGGAGCATGCGTGGCTATTCGGGTCCATCTCCAAAGTCCTGATGCCCTTGCTGCCGCGCGGCACTGCCGCTATATCCCCCGCTTCCGTTTCAACCAGCGTCAACGCCGCGGGACTGCCGCCATGAAGAAAGACATCCACCCCGACTATCACACCATCAAGGTCGTGATGACCGACGGCACCGAATACGAGAGCCGCTCGACCTGGGGCTCCGAGGGCGAGACGCTGCGGCTCGAGATCGATTCCAAGACCCATCCGGCATGGACCGGCGGCGGCCAGCACATCATCGACCGAGGCGGCCGCGTCTCGCGGTTCAACAACCGCTTCAAGGGTCTGATGGGCGAAAAGAAGTAGCTAGTCGCGCCCGCCGACCGGCGCATCGAACGCCGCCGACAACCGGCCGATCTGCTCGATGACCGGATTGGCCGCGACCTTCACATCGTCCTGATAGATCGCCTCGTCGATGAGGCGGATGCGCTCCTGGAGCCGCATCGAGCGCTCGATCAGCGAGCGCAGACGCTCCGGCAGATCGGCCCAGCCTGGCCCGGACATCGCGCTGTCGAAGCCACGAAGGCGCACCTTGGAGCGCTCCTGTCGGGCCTGCTCCATCATCATCTCGCCCTCGTTGACGGCGCGCTGAAGGAGCAGCCACGACGCCAGCTGCATCAGCCGGCTGGTCAGCCGCATCGACTCGGTCGCGTAGGTAAGGCCGCCGATCCGCGACAGCCCCTTCGACTCGCGCCGTCCGTCGCCGTCGAGATAGGTCGCCGTTTCCTCGACGAGGGCCATGCCCTGTTTGAACAGCGATTTGAAGGTATCCGACTCGGCGAAGCGCGGCCCGAACGCGGCGGGCGACTGGGTAAGTGCGCTTTCCTCGGCTTGTTCGGCCATTCGTTGATGCCACCTGTCGTCGGACAGCCCCTGAGCGGCGATGCGCTTGTCGCTCGCCGTGCCGAACCATAGCGGCGCGCCGGCAAACAAAAAAGAGCCGCGCAACGGCGCGGCTCTAAGAGTTAACAGGGAGGCGTCAAACAGAGTGGACAGGCCACTCGCGATCCAGGTGACTGGACGGTGCTCAGTAAAGCGCCGTAAAGCTTAACAAGTCGTTAACCGGATCGAGAGCATGCGCGGCGTGAGTGTGGCGCCGCAATTCCTCGCCTAGATCTTGAAGAAGGACGAAGCTTCCTGGCGGCTTGCACGCCTGGCCTCGAGCGCAGCCTGCACGCGTTCGATCTCCCGCTGAAGGATGACGATCCGCTCCTCGAGTTCATCCTCCGAGACCGTCGCAAGGTCTTCGCCGATGGCCTGCGGCGGCGGGATCGGACGGTCGTCTTCATCGGATATCGCCATGGCGGAGGCCTCCGGGCAAACTGAATTGAACCTGCCAGCATAGCGCGAAAGGCCCGTCCTGTCAGGCGCCGCCGGCACTCGACTCGAGCCGGAGGACGCGCCACCATCCCGCCCCCGCAACACCGGAGTCTCCCCCTTGCCTCAATCTGAAACCGGTCGCCGCGAGTTCCTCGTTGGCGCTGCCTTTGTCGGCGTGGGCGTTGCCAGCGGCCAGGCCTTCGCCACCGCCGCCGACAGCTACGAGGTGGTCCTGAGGGCCAACGGCAACGATCATCTCGACCCCCGCTTCCGCTTCGAGCCGGCGACCAACACCTTCTGGTTCGAGGACGCGCATGTCCGCTTCGGCAGCCGCCGGAGCACCAACGCCTCGCCCGATTTCGAATATGATCCCGACGCCCGCAAGATCATGGCGCCGTCGATCCTCTGTCACGAGATCGGCGACTCGGTCGACATCGGCGGCGGCCGCACTGGACCGGACAATGCCGACCCGTACCGGGCCAATCCCGAGACGACCGAGCCGACCGCGCGCCTCGTCCGCTTCTGGGGGCGCTCCTGGGTTTCGGACACATTGCCGGACTCGAACGAGCCGATCGGCTGGGATGCCGAGACCGACGGCGAGAGCTTCTCGGTGTGTGGCGAGATGACCGTGGAGGCCTCCGGCGATCAGACCCCGACATCGCGGCCCGGCCGTCTCGTCCTGCGCTCGACACGGCCGGGAGAACACCTGGCGCGGGACGGCCTGATCGTCACCCGAACCCAGCAGTTGGCGGCGGCAGAGGACGGATCGTCCGAGGCGCCGGCCTGGACCTTCCTCGACCAGACGACCGGTTTCTCGCGGCGCGAGGTCGGCGATGGCCGGGTCTTCCTCGATGCCTCGGTCGGCGGCGAGCGCGTCGCCGATTTCCGCGCCCCCAGAGGCACCGCCACCGGTATGGCGCTCACCTATTTCGACGAGAGCGGCGAGATGCGTTTCGAGGCCGTTGAAGTCGGTCCGCCCGATTCCGGCGGCGCCGGCTATCGCATGCTGAGGATCGGCAACTGACGATGGCTCTGCCGGCCAACATGACCGCGATTGCAGTCCGCGAGCCCGGCGGGCCCGAGATGCTGGAGGCGGTGGAACGCCCCCTACCCGAGCCCGGCCCGGGCGAGGTGCTGATTGCTGTCGCCGCCGCCGGCGTCAACCGTCCCGACGTCGCCCAACGCGAAGGCAACTACCCTCCGCCACCGGGGGTGACCGACATTCCGGGCCTCGAGGTCGCCGGCCGTATCGCAGCACTCGGCAAGGGCGTTCGCGGCTTCGACCCGGACGACGGCGTCATCGCGCTTGTCCCCGGCGGCGGCTACGCGGAGTATTGCGTTGCCGATGCCCGCGCCGTCCTCCCGGTGCCGAACGGACTGTCGATGATCGAGGCCGCGGCGATCCCCGAGACCTTCTTCACCGTCTGGTCCAACGTTTTCGAGCGCGGCGACTTGAGGTCAGGCGAGACGCTGCTCGTCCACGGCGGCGCATCGGGAATCGGCACCACGGCGATCCAGCTCGGCAAGGCGTTCGGCGCTACGGTGATCGTCACCGCCGGAACCGCCGCCAAATGCGAGGCGTGCCTTGCGCTCGGCGCCGACCGCGCCATCAACTACCGGCGGGAGGATTTCGTCGCGGCCGTGAAGGAGATGGGCGGCGCCAATGTCATCCTCGACATGGTCGGCGGCGACTATGTCTCTCGCAACTATCACGCGGCGGCGGAAGACGGGCGCATCGTCCAGATCGCCTTCCTCGAAGGCGGGCATCCGGTCGTCGACCTCTGGCCGCTGATGCGAAAGCGGCTCACTCAC
>CAZSXA010000075.1:0-10055 GCA_964611195.1 uncultured Bauldia sp. | reverse complement strand
GGTGTGGGCGGCTGCGGGACTCGTCCACGGGGCTTGCGGCCTGTCTGTCGGGCTTTCTCTTCCCGCGCTCGCATCTTAGCTTCATACTCGGCTTGTTCGGCCTCATAGCGTTCTTGTGCACGGGCTTTCAAGACAGCCTTGGCCTCGCCAGCAGCGACCGCCTCAAGCGACTCGCAGCCGGGTATCGCGTCGCAAAGCGTGGCTAGATCCGTCAGCACCGAGGCGACCGCCTCGGGTGAAGCGGCTATTGCGTGTTCGCCTTCCACATCGGCCACGGGATGACCTCCAATAGCGCCTGTCACTGGCCCGGCCGTCCAAGCCTCGCTATTCAGCCGGGACGTGGTGCGTTGTGCGGATGAACCAAGACCCTAGCATGGACGAAACGCAAGGCAATGTCGGCATCGAACCTGCGGCCGTAGTGCCGGTACTGCTGGAGACGGGAGGCTTTGGCGACTATGCACTCCTCGATTCCGGCGACGGGGAGAAGCTGGAGCGCTTTGGCGGCTACACCGTGGTTCGGCCGGAGCCGCAGGCGATGTGGCGACGCGCCCTTCCCCGCGACGCCTGGCAGAATGCCGATGCGGTCTTCACCGCCGGCAAGGATGAGGACGGCGACGGCCGCTGGCGCTTCGGCCGGACGCTCGACGAGCCGTGGACGATGGCCTTCCGCGACGTCCGGTTTCTCGGTCGCTTCACCGCTTTCCGGCATGTCGGCGTGTTTCCGGAACAGGCGCCGCATTGGACGTGGATGGAGAAGCGCGTGTCGTGGCGATCCGAGCCGCCGCGTATCCTCAACCTCTTCGGCTATACCGGCATCGCCTCCATCCTGCTCGCCCAAGCCGGCGCACAGGTGACGCATCTCGACGCTTCGCGAAAGGCGATCGCCTGGGCGCGGGAGAACCAGGAGGCCTCGGGGGCGGACCAGTTGCCGATCCGCTGGATCTGCGACGATGCGATGAAGTTCGTTCAGCGAGAACAGCGGCGCGGCAACCGCTATCAGGGCATTATCCTCGACCCGCCGAAATTCGGGCGGGGACCGAAGAACGAGGTCTGGGACCTCTTCACCGATCTTGCCGAGATGCTTGCCATCTGCCGCAGCCTGCTCGCCGATGATGCATCGTTCCTGGTGCTGACCGCCTATTCGATCCGCGCTTCCTTCGTATCGATGCACGAGCTGATGGCCGAACAGCTGTCCGACCTTCCCGGCTCGATCGAATCGGGCGAGCTATTGCTGCGCGAGGAGAGCGCCGGCCGGCGGCTCTCGACATCGCTGTTCAGTCGCTGGAGCCCAACATGAGCGACCGCGGGGAACGGACAAGGCAGCGGCCGGGCCAGGTGCTGTCGATCGCAAGCCACGCCAATCCGCGGATCAAGGCGATCAAGGCGCTCGCCCTGCCGAAACGTCGGCGGGAAAGCGGGCTCTTCATCGCCGAGGGGCTGAAGCTCGTTACCGATGCCCTCGACAGCGGCTGGACCGTGCGGGCGTTCATCCACCGCAGCGAGGCGCTCGAGCAGCCGGTCGTGGCACAGGCTGCCGCGCGGGCCCGTGCCCGGGGCGCCGACATCCTGTCGGTGACCTCCGACATCCTCGCCAAGGTGACGCGGCGGGAGAACCCGCAGACCGTGGTCGGGGTGATCGAGCAGCGGCTGGTCGCGCCCGATGCGATCGATGCCGTGACGTCGCCGCTCTGGGTGGCGCTGGAAGCCGTTCGTGATCCAGGCAATCTCGGCACGATCATCCGCACGATCGACGGCGTCGGCGCCAATGGCGTGATCCTCGTCGGATCGACCGTCGACCCGTTCTCGATCGAAGCGGTGCGCGCCACAATGGGCTCCATATTCTCGGTGCCGATCGCCCGCATGAGTCTCGGCGAGCTTGAAGGCTTCACGGCAAACTGGCCGGGCGCGGTGATCGGCACGCATCTTTCCGGCTCCGCGGACTACCGCGCCATCGATTACCCTCAGCCGCTCATCCTGCTGATGGGGAACGAGCAAGCCGGGCTGACCGACGAGGCCGCGGCGTTGTGCGGAACGCTGGCGCGCATCCCGATGGACGGGCGCGCAGACTCGCTAAACCTTGCTGTCGCCACCGCGCTGATGCTCTACGAAATCAGACGCGAACAGCTTCCCAGCACCACGAGCCCGAATTGAGCAGCGACGACATCACGACAGCCTCCGACAAGCCCGACGGCCCGGCCTCGCGGCTCGGCATTATCGTCATTGCGGCGACGCTGCTGCTTGATCAGGTGACGAAATGGATCGCGCAAAGCACCCTCAATGACGGCGAGCGCACGACCTTCCTGCCCCTTCTCGACCTGACCTATGAGCAGAACACCGGCATCGCCTTCAGCTTCTTGCGCGGCGTCGATTCGTCGGTGCTGCTCGGCCTGGTTGTTCTGATCACTCTGGTCGTGCTGATCATCTGGCAGCGTTCGCAGGAGGGCGGCAAAATCGCGGCGGTCGGTTACGGGCTGATCATCGGCGGGGCCGTCGGCAACATCGTCGACCGTGTCACCCATGGCTATGTCGTCGATTTCCTGATTCTGCATTGGGGCGACCGTGACCTCTTTATCTTCAATCTTGCCGATTTCGCCCTGACGCTCGGTCCGTTGCTGCTGATCTATGCCTATCTGAGGCCGAGGCGTGCGGCGTAGGCGGATTCGCCAACTGCTTCCGATGCTCAGGCGGCAAAGCCGCCAATCCGATTCACACGCCGGCGCGTTGTCGGCCGTGATCCTCACGGGTCTCCTGCTGGCGATCTCGACGCCGCTCGCGGCCCAGAGCGCGGACGAAGTCGTCGTTCCGAACTTCTGGAATCAGACCCAACGCACTGTTGCAATTGGCGAAACTGATATCGATGTCATCCGCTTCGTGACGACCGACGACTACCCGCCGTTCAATTTCGTCGATCCGTCAGACCGCTTGATCGGCTTCAACGTCGATCTCGCTCGCGCCATCTGCGAAGCGCTCGGCATCCCGTGCACGATCCAGGTTCGGCCATTCGACGACCTTCTCACGACTGCCGTCGGCGACCGCGCCGACGCGGCCATTGCCGGCATCGCGATCACTCAGGCGACGCGCCAGCTCGTCGCCTTCTCCGATGTTTATCTCCGGCTTCCGGCGCGGTTCGTCGTCCGCCGCGGGCTGCCTCTCGAGGTCGAAGACGTCGCCGGCCGCGAGGTCGCTGTCGTCGAGGGGACGGCGCACGAGGCTTATTTGGAGGCCTTCTTCCCGACGGCAGAGATCATACCCTTCGCCGACGATCGGGCCGCGCAGAACGCGCTCCGCTCCGGCGAGGCCGATTACCTGTTCGGCGACGGTGTGTCGCTGTCGTTCTGGCTCGGCGGATCGACGGCCGGCAATTGCTGCCAATTCACCGGCGGGCCTTATCTTGAAAGCGCGTTCTTCGGCCAAGGCATGGCGATCGCGCTCGATCCAGGCCAACCGGGCCTCGTCGCCGCGGTCAATGCGGCGCTACGGAGCGTCCATGCAAGCGGCGAGTATGCGGCGATCTATCTCCGCTACTTCCCGATCGGCATCTACTGAAGTCAGGCGAGCCGGTACCGTACCCGGGCGCTGCGCTCGATCGCCGCCACGGCCAGCTTGTCGAGTTCCAGATGGTCCCTGAGGATCTGGAGGAAGCGGAGTTCCTCCTGCTCGACGTGAAGATCGGCGGCAGCCACCTCAATGGCGAGGGCATAGGCCGTCTCGTAGAGACGCTCCGGCAGCACCTCGCTGACGATGTCGAGGATTTCCTCAAGCCCGTCACTGTCCTGCAGACGGCGGCCGCAATCCTCAGCTACCGCGACCAGACGCTCGACGTCGAAATCGGAGAATATCGGGACCTGGCGGACGATGTCGCCGATCTTCCTCAGTTCGTTATCCGTCATTGTGCGGTCGGAGGCCGCAACGGTCACCATCACGAAGATCAGCGCCTCGTGGTGGTTGATCGGCCGGTGCATGTCGTTCATCGCCAATTGTCCCTGGTTCGGCTCTCCGCGCCCTTAAGTATGAGACCCGGCGCAGGCCAGCAAGTCAGTTCCGCTCCCTGGGTTTGATTGACTGGACCGGTCGCGGTTCATAGGGTCCCGCGCCCAATCAAACCGGTCCTTCGCCGATGTCCGAAGCGGCGCCCGCGCCACCGATCAGCACCGAGGCAATCAAGGCGGCTTCCGAGGAGTCCAATGCGTGGCCCTTCGAGGAGGCTCGACGCCTGCGCAAGCGCCTGGACTCGCTGCCGGAGCCGCCGCGGGAAGCGCTGTTCGCAACGGGCTACGGCCCCTCGGGCCTCCCCCATATCGGTACGTTCGGCGAGGTGGCGCGGACGGAGATGGTCCGCCACGCCTACCGGACGCTCACCGGCGATACGGTACCGACCCGGCTGATCTGCTTCTCGGACGACATGGACGGGCTCCGCAAGGTGCCGGACAACGTGCCGAACCGCGACATGGTGGCGAAACATCTCGGCAAGCCGCTGACCGCTATTCCCGATCCGTTCGGTACGCATGAGAGCTTCGGCGCCCACAACAATGCGCGCCTCCGCTCGTTCCTCGACCGCTTCGGCTTCCACTACGAATTCGCCAGCGCCACGGAGTATTACCGCTCCGGCCGGTTCGATGCCGTCCTCAAGCAGATGCTCGCAGTCTACGATGAGGTGATGGAGATCATCCTGCCGACGCTCGGCGAGGAGCGGCAGGCGACATACTCCCCCTTCCTGCCGATCTCGCCGGTTGACGGCTCAGTGCTACAGGTCCCGATCGTTGAGCGGAATGTCGATGCCGGCACGATCGTGTTTCGAGATCCCGCCAATGGCGAGCTCACCGAGCTCCCCGTCACCGGCGGCCATGTGAAGTGCCAGTGGAAGGCCGACTGGGCGCTCCGCTGGACGGCGCTTCGCGTCGACTACGAAATGAGCGGCAAGGACCTCATCGATTCAGTGAAGCTCTCGAGCCGCATCTGCCGGGCGCTCGGCGGCACTCCGCCGGAGGGCTTCTCCTTTGAGCTCTTCCTCGACGAGGCGGGTCAGAAGATCTCAAAGTCGCGGGGCAATGGCCTTACCATCGACGAGTGGCTCGCCTACGCCTCGCCGGAGAGCCTGTCGCTGTTCATGTTCCAGAAGCCGCGCTCGGCCAAGCGGCTGAGCTTTGATGTCATCCCGCGCGCGGTCGAGGACTACTATGTGTTCGTGGCCGCCTATCACCGCGACGAATCGGACCCGAAGCGCCGGCTCATGAACCCGGCCTGGCACGTCCATCTCGGCGAGGTGCCGACGTTCGACATGCCGATCAGCTTCTCGATGCTGCTGAACCTCGCCGCAGCCTCGAACGCGCATTCGCCGGAAGTCCTCTGGGGCTTCATCGGCAATCATCTGGAGGGTGTCAGCCCCGAAACGCATCCGGAACTCGACCGTCTCGTCGGCTATGCCGTCCGCTACTATGCCGACTTCGTCGAGCCGACGAAGTCCTTCCGGGCGCCTGACGAGGTCGAACGTGAGGCGCTCACTGCGCTGGATAAGGCCCTGGCCGAACTGGAGACGACCGGCTCCGAGGACGCGTTGGCGCTTCAGGCCGCCGTCTACGAGGTCGGCCGTTCGTTCGAGCGCTATCAGGATCGGGGGAAGACGGCTCCCGACGGCCGCCCCGGCGTCTCGCAGGCCTGGTTCTCGGCGCTCTACGAGGTATTGCTGGGCTTGCCGCGGGGGCCGCGATTCGGCTCGTTCGCAGCGATCCTCGGCATCGGCGAAACACGGGAACTGATCGCCGGTGCGCTCGAGGGAACGCTAACGCAGACGTCGGCGGGAGAGATGCATGCGACACAATAGCGGCATCGCGAACCGGGTAGCACAGCGCCTGACCGCCATGATCCTCGCAGGTATCCTGACCGCCGCGCCCGTTCTCGCGCAGCTCGGGCCCGAGACGGGGTTGCCGCTCCCCCGTTTCGTCAGCCTGAGATCGAGCGAGGTCAACGTCCGCGTCGGACCGGGCTCGGACTACCCGATCGACTGGACCTATGTCCGCTTCGGCCTCCCGGTGGAGATTACGCAGGAGTTCGACAACTGGCGGCGCATCCGCGACTGGCAGGGGAATGAGGGTTGGGTTCTGTGGAACCTCTTGTCCGGGGACAGATCGGTCGTCGTGCTCGAGATCGAAGGCGGAGCGCCGGTCGACGTCCACTCCGAGCGCGCTGCGGATTCCAGCGTCGTGGCGCGGCTCGAAGCCGGCGTCATCGCCACTGTCGACCGATGCGAGGACGGCTGGTGCCGGCTGACCGATCCGCGGCTCCCCGGATGGGTCGACCAGGAACGGCTTTGGGGCGTCTATCCCGACGAGGAGTTCTAGGGCGCCTTTCGCCTAAGAACGGACGCGGCGCAGCCGGATCACCACATCGACGCGGCTGATCTCCATGCCCTCGGGGGGCTCGGGGAGACGGTCGAGGCGCAGGGCGTCTTCCGGCACGTCGAACATCAGGTTGTCGTCTTCCAGGAAGAAGTGGTGGTGATTGGTCGTGTTGGTGTCGAAATAGGTCTTCGTGCCGTCGAGCGCGACTTCGCGCAGCAGACCGGCGCGGGTGAACTGGTGGAGCGTGTTGTAAACGGTTGCCAGCGACACCGGAACGGAGGCCGAAACGGCCTCGTTGTGCAGGATTTCCGCCGAAATGTGGCGATCGCCATTGGCGAACAGGAGATCGGCCAGCGCCATGCGCTGGCGCGTGGGGCGAAGCCCGGCGGCGCGCAGACGCGCGCGCGTCGACATTCTCGGGGCTTCGTGGCCGTGCTTGTCCGTCATCTTGCTCGCCACCGGATCGGTCTACACCAGTTATTATAGGTGGGTGTTGCCCAACGGCAACCCTGACCCACCCATTCCGCATTGGCACTAACCACCCGATCGGCCGCATGTCAAAGGCCTTCGCCGCGAGCGGGCGCGGCGATCAGCCGCCCCATGACGGCTGCGGCGGCGCCCGGCTTCATGACGCAGGGCTCGTGTGTTAGGCGTCTGGCTCCGTCGCGCCCGGCGCGTCCCCCAGGAGCTAGTTCAAACGCGCATGCCCGAACAACGATCAAGCTACGACTACGAAGACCTCCTGAGCTGCGCTCGTGGCGAGTTGTTCGGACCCGGCAACCCTCAACTGCCGCTCCCGCCGATGCTGATGTTCGATCGGATTACGTCGATCTCGGAGGAAGGCGGCGAATCCGGCAAGGGCCTGCTGCGGGCGGAGCTCGACGTGAATCCGGACCTCTGGTTCTTCCAGTGTCACTTCAAGAACGACCCTGTGATGCCCGGTTGTCTCGGCCTCGATGCGCTGTGGCAGATGCTCGGCTTTTTCCTTGGCTGGATCGGGGGAATCGGCCGCGGACGCGCGCTCTCCGTGGGCGAGGTCAAATTCTCCGGACAAGTCCTCCCCGACGTCAAACTCGTCGAGTACGGCGTCGATCTTAAGCGGGTCTTCAAGTCCAAGCTGTTCCTTGGTATCGGCGACGGCTGGCTGAAGGCGGATGGCAACACCATCTACGTCGCAAAGGATCTGCGTGTCGGCCTGTTCCAGGCTGGCGCGGAAATGGATGCCGTGGCCGGCTGAGGGTTTGTATGGCGCCCTGCGGGCGACGGCCCTGAACCCAAGGCAATGAAGGGATTTACGCTTTGACAAAGCGAGTGGTCGTCACCGGCATGGGGATCGTGTCCTCGATCGGCAACAGCACCCAGGAGGTGCTGGGGTCGCTACGCGAGGCGCGGTCGGGCATCGTCAATGCCGAGAGCTATGCCGAGATGGGTTTCAGGTGCCGGGTCCATGGCGCGCCCTCGCTCGACCCGGCGGAGGCGCTCGATCGACGGACGACGCGCTTCATGGGCGGCGGCGCCGCGTGGAACTACATCGCGATGGAACAAGCGATCCGTGACGCCGGGCTCGAGGCGAACGAGATCTCCAGCGAGCGCACCGGCCTGATCATGGGCTCGGGCGGTCCCTCGACCCGGGCGATCGTCGAGGCGGCCGATATCACGCGCGAGAAGGGCCCGAAGCGGGTCGGGCCGTTCGCGGTCCCCAAGGCGATGTCGTCGACGAACTCGGCAACGCTTGCCACGCCCTTCAAGATCAAGGGCGTGAGCTACTCGATCTCCTCGGCCTGCGCGACATCCAATCACTGTATCGGCAATGCCTATGAGCTGATCCAGCTCGGCAAGCAGGACATGATCTTCGCCGGCGGCGGCGAGGAACTCGACTGGACGCTGACCGTCCTTTTCGACGCCATGGGCGCTCTCTCGACCGGCTACAATGACCGGCCCGCCGTCGCCTCGCGCGCCTATGACGAGAACCGCGATGGCTTCGTCATCGCGGGCGGCGCGGGCGTGCTCGTGCTGGAAGAACTTGAGCATGCCAAAGCGCGCGGCGCGCGCATCTACGGCGAGATCGTCGGCTACGGCGCGACGTCCGACGGCTACGACATGGTGCAGCCCTCGGGCGACGGCGCGGTGCGCTGCATGAAGATGGCGCTCGCCGGGGTTGGCGAGCCGGTGGACTACATCAATCCGCACGCGACCTCGACGCCGATCGGCGACAAGGTCGAGATCGACGCGATCCGTCAGGTGTTCGGCGACAAGTGCCCGCCGATCTCGGCGACGAAATCGCTGACCGGTCACTCCCTTGGCGCGACGGGCGTGCAGGAGGCGATTTACTGCCTCCTGATGATGAACAACGGCTTCATCGCCGAATCGGCCAATATCGACAATCTCGACCCGGCATTCAGCGACGTTCCCATCGTTCGCGAGCGCCGCGACAATACTGAGCTCAACACCGTGCTCACCAACAGCTTCGGCTTCGGCGGCACCAATGCGTCGCTCGCCCTGCAGCGCTATGCGGCCTAGGACGATCGCCCATGAGTGAGATGATGGCCGGACGCCGCGGCATTGTCCTCGGCGTGGCAAATAATCACTCGATCGCCTGGGGGATCGCCAAACGACTCGCCGACGAGGGCGCGGAACTTGCCCTCACCTATCAGCCGCCCGGCATGGATCGCCGCGTCGCGCCGCTGGCGGCTTCGATCGGCTGCGACTTTGTCCTGCCCTGCGACGTCTCCCTTGCCCCCGACGACGACAACCCGGCCGCGCTCGACAATGTGTTCGCGGCGGTCGCGGAGCGCTGGGGCAAGATCGATTTCCTGGTTCACGCGATTGCCTATTCGAGCCGCGCCGAACTCGCCGGGCGCTATGCCGACACCTCGCGCGCCAATTTCGTGAGCACGATGATCGTCTCGTGCTTCTCCTTCACCGAGGCGATGAAGCGCGCTGCGGCGCTGATGCCGGACCGCGGCACGGCGATCACCCTCACCTATCTCGGCTCGAACCGGGTGATGCCGAACTACAATGTGATGGGGGTCGCCAAGGCGGCGCTCGAGTCCTCGGTCCGCTACCTCGCGGTCGATCTCGGCACGCAGAATATCCGGGTCAATGCGATCTCGGCCGGTCCGGTCCGCACCCTCGCTGCGGCGGGCGTCGCGAACGCGCGCACGATCTACAATTTCCAGAAGCGCAGTTCCCCGCTGGCGCGCACCGTCTCGATCGATGAGATCGGCGGTTCGGCGCTCTATTTGCTGTCGGGGCTGAGTTCAGGCGTGACCGGCGAGATTCACTATGTCGATACCGGCTTCAACTCGATCGCCATGCCGATCGACGCGCTGGCGACGACGCCCGAGCCGGACTAGGGCGCCGGCTCTTCTTCTTCGTCGGCCGTGTCCGGATCCTCATCGTCGGAATCACCGTCGTCTTCCTCCGCGCCGACCGATTCGGCTTCCTCGCTGAGCGCCGGCTGGAGCACCGAGCGCAGCGCCCTCTCCTCCTCCGTGAACTCTCCGACCTTGGTGGCGACGTCGCCCCAGTTCGGCGGCGCGGTCTCTTCCGCCTCGCCGCCGTCGCCGAACGCGTCGGCGATGCGGTCGACGAGGTCCTGACGTCCGTCGGGATCGGCGTCGAGCAGTAGCCAGCCGACGAGGACGACCGTCGTAACGGCGCCGATGACAAGGAAGCGTCGCATCACATTCCCGGCTGGAGGATGAGCCCGTTGTT
>CAZSXA010000074.1:0-10128 GCA_964611195.1 uncultured Bauldia sp. | reverse complement strand
CCGCCGGGGCTTTACATATATCCATGACAGACCTCAGGCGTGAACTCAGGTGGATGGAAGACGAGATACGAAGAAAATATGAAAAGGTTCTTGCAAGCTGGGAACACGTAGAGACTTTGATGGCTGAACTTGAACTGCAGAAGGCACAGTATGAAGAGGACGGAAGGATTAGCGGATACCTGGCGCATACGACAGGAGTTTCCTTTCGAAAGGATCGGCGACAATGGCGTGGTGCTGGCGATAGCGGTAGGAGGCATCGCCGGTGATGTGGTGGCAATGCTCGCGCAGCTTCTCCACAATCAACGGAGAGGCGTCGAGCATGTAGTCGAAGCCCCCGAGTTCCTCGCGCCAGTAGGCGCTGGGCTCGGCCCGTCCGGTGTCCATCTCGGCGAGGCAGGCGAGCACCGCGTCGCGGGCGCGCAGATAGTTCCGGTAGTGCGGGCCGGCGCGCATCTCCTCCAGCGTCTTCTCCAGCTGGGCGCCGGGTTCCGACATGCCTGCAGGTTGCGTTCGTTTGGTCTGAGTCATATTGCGGGCCCCTTCGACGCGTCCGCCCGCGCCTAGACCGAAGCTGTGTAGAGGGTGCCGGACCGTCCTTGCAAGGCATCGGGCGCGCGCGATTAACCCTCATCGCGCTTCGTGGCCCCCTGTCCTTAGCGTTCTGCTAACCCTGTCGGGCGGCCTCGTGACGGAAATGGCTACGTGGCGGATCGCACGTCCGCTCATCCTGGTTCGAGTCCAGGCGAGGCCTCCACACCCCCTCGATGGCGCCTGTCCTCCGACGGCTTTTCGCCTCGCTTTCCAGCGGCGGGAGCACTATCCTCGGCGCGTCAGCTGAGCCCGATATTTCTGAACGGAGGCCGCCTTGTTGAAAGGAGCCGTCAAGGACAAGCAGACCCGGACCAAGGACTGGGGGCGCGTCCATCCGGTGATCGACGGGCTCACGATCAAGCCGACCAGGAACATCGTCACGGGCAATGGAATCACCGTCGAAGCGTTCCGCTCCGACTGGCCCGAGACCGGCTACGATATCGGCCATGTTATTCACGTCTCGCTCGACGCCGGCGCGGTCACTGCATGGCACTGCCATGAGACGCAGAGGGACGGCATTTTCGTGCTGACGGGGCGCGTCCTGCTGGTTGCCTACGATCCGCGCGAGGACTCGCCGACCAAGGGCCAGACGACCGCCGTCCGTCTCGATGGGTCGGACCCGACGCTGGTATCGATCCCGCCGCTGGTGTGGCACGGCCTGAAGGCGCTTCACGGCAAGGAAGCGAACTTCCTCAACATCATAACCCACCCGTTCAAATACGAGGCGCCCGACGAGTGGCGTGTCCCGAAGGATTCGCCAGAGATTCCGTTCGATATCGTCAACGCCGTCTAGCGTCGGTAGCGCAACCGCCCCACGGAGGCGATGAGTGTCGGACTTCACGCTCACCCATTTCACTGACGATCCGGATCTTGCGGCGGTTCTCGACGCCGCCGGCGTCGACCGGATCGGGATCGATCTGGAGCGGCTCGGCAAGGCGAAGCGCCAGGAGGGCGCCAATTCGTGGATCTCGCAGCATGAGGTCGGCACGCTGGCCGAGCTGCGGCCGAGGCTGTCGCGGGCGAAACTGCTGGCCCGCATCAATCCGTGGAACCCCGCCTCGGCTGACGAAATCGAGGAGGTGCTCGCCCTCGGCGCAGAGGTGGTGATGCTGCCCTTTTTCAAGACGATCGGCGACGTTGCCGCGACCCTTGAAGCGATCGACGACCGCGCGCTGCTGGTGCCGTTGGTCGAGACCGTCCCCGCCCTAGATATCCTCGAGGGCATTCGCGACCTCGGGCTTCACGAGATCCATTTCGGACTGACCGACCTTCGGCTCGAAATGGGCTATCCGGCCTTTGTGCCGGTGTTCGAGGACCCTCGCTTCGAAGCCGCGGTGGAGCGGGCCAAAGCCGCCAGCCTTCGCTATGCCATTGCAGGCGTCGCCCGCCCGGGGGACACGCGGCTCCCCATCGACCCCGAGTCGGTCTATCGCCAGATGCGCCGGCTCGGCGCCCGCGGCGCGCTGGTGTCGCGCTCCTTCATTCGGCCGCGCGAGGAATGGTCCATGCTGGCGGATGACATCAAGGCGCTGCGCGAGGCAGTGGCGCCTCAGACCGTCTCCTGATGCCTTCAGCGAACGAGGCGTGAGCGTGCCGGTCGCCACAGTCCTCATCCCGACCCACTCCCATGCCGAGCCATTGCCGCTGGCGGTGGAGAGCATCAAGCGGCAGACAATCCAGGACTTCGAGGTCTTCATAGTCGGCGACGGCGTGACGCCCGAGACCCGGGCCGCGGCGGAAAAGCTCGCGGCCGAGGACGAGCGCATCCGCTTCTTCGACCTCCCCAAGACCGGCCGGAAGGGCGAGATCCATCGCCATACCGTCTTGCAGGAGGCACGCGGACGTTTCGTCGCCTATCTCGGCGACGACGATCTGTGGATGGACATGCATCTTGCGACGCTCGGCGAGGCTCTCCGCGAAGTCGACTTCGCCCATACGATGCATGTCGGCATCAACCAGCGCGGTCGGTTCTTTGCGCGTGAGGCCGATCTCGAGGACCCGGAGTTTCGCGCCCGCCTTCTGGCGAAGATGTTCAACCGTTTCGACATCGCCGTGGTCGGCCACACGCTCGACGCCTATCGCCGCCTGCCGCATGGCTGGCGGAACACGCCAGACGATTTCCCCTGGAGCGACCTCTATATGTGGCGGCAGTTCCTAGCCGAACCTTGGCTCAAGGCGCGTTCGGTGATGGTGCCGACGGCGATCTGCACGCTCACGCATCTCCGCCCGCGTATGGTCGGCGCCAAGCGCGCGGCCGAGCTCAAGAGCTTGCTCGCTCGGTTTCAGGACCCGCAGTTCCGCGAGGAGATCTGGCGCAAGGTGGCGCAGGATTTCGCCGGGCGCGCCATTCAGGCGCGGCGCAAGAAGCACTCCGCCTAGCCGAGCGGCGTCCACATCTCCTCGCCGGCAACGATCTCGCGGCTGATCGCGTCGCAGGTGACCACCACCCGGACCTCGCCCTTGCCAGCCGGGGCAAGTCCGACCGACGGATCTTCCGCCGCGACGATGAAGCGGGCGGCGCCGCCAGCGGCGGCAATAACCTCGACGGCGCCGTCCGCCTCGCGAGCAAGCCAATGGTCGGGGATGTCCGCCTCGATGATCTCGGGGGCGAGTGGTTCGGTGGACGTGAAGCCGAGAAAGCGTGCGCGGCCGTCGCGGACGTCGATCGTCACAGCGCGCTGCCGGCGCGATTGCTGGGCCTCGAGGCGTCGACGGGCCTGTCGGCGGTCCGATGCCTCCACCGCGATTCGGTAGAGGCGGATGAGGTTGGCGGCTGCAACGTCCGGATCCGCCAGCGTGAAGGCCGTCGCGGCGGCCCCCCGCCGCAGCGTTTGAAGGCGCCTCGGCCGAAGGGCGTATAGCCGCCTCAACGCGGTCGCGACCGCTTCCGGCTCAGGCGAGACATCGCAGTCGCGGAGGCCATCGTCGCCACGCGGTCCCACGTCACCGCGGACCGAGATCACCGGGACGCCCACGCTCATCGCTTCGAGGGTCGCACGCCTGAGGTCGTCGCCATCGCCGAGCGTCAACAGAACGGCGCGCCGGGATAGAGCCTTGCCTTCGACGAAGACCGGCTCGGGGCGTACGGCGTGCACGGCCAAAGCCGTCCGCCAGGCATTCTGATCGTCCGCTCCGCATGCGATCTCCAGCCGGACAGGCGTGTCGCCGGCGAAGGCCTGCAGAGACGCCGCGATCAGTTCGGCGTCGGACGCGATGTCTCGGCCGCTCGCCGCGGCGATCCGAACGCCGCCGCGCTGACGATGCAGGCTGTTCTGAGCGAACTTCTTCGGTCTCGGCAGCGAAGGGGTCCAGCGAAAGGAGCGCGCGAATCCGGCCTGCTCTGCGGAGCCCGCGAGGTCGGCTGTCACCGCAGCAATGCAGTCGGGATCGCCGGCGAGCGGCCTCGCAATCGGCGGGCGGAGCTCGTCGGCGCTGTCGATCCCGGACACGGAGGGGATGCCGGCTTCGGTCGCGGCGGCGAGCCATGGCGAGCGCAGCGTCGCGGCGTGAACCAAAGCGGCGCCGTTTTCCTTCAGCGTCTCGGCGCGCTCCCCCGGCGAAGAGGCGGCAAGATCGTCGGCGATTACGACCGTGAAGTGGAGCGGGTCGAGCAGCGATCTGAGGCTTTCCGGGAGGCCGGTTCGAGCGGGATCGTCGACGACGATCAGTGCCTTGCCGCCGGGCCGCAATCGCGAGCGGAGGAGCGCGTGGAGTTGTGCGGCCTCCAGCGTTGTCCGAAACGTCAGATACGTCGCCTCGGTCGAGCGCGTCGACCCGATATCGGCCGCCGCCGCGGCGTGCATCGCAGCACGCTCGCCCTCGCCCATGGCGAGGCTCTCCTCCAGCGCCTCGCGCCAGGCGCCCGTCCGCCATGGCACGACGATGCCTGTCTCGCCGTGTTTCACCTGTCTATAGACATGGGCCTTCGAGGTGATCAGCACGGCGCCGGCCATCGTCGCCTCAAGATACTTCACCGGCGACTTACCTCTGTTGAAGCGGCTCTCGCGAAGCGGATTGATGAGGAAGTGAAAGGTCGACCCGACGAGGAACTCGCGGAAGCGTCGGTAGTGCAGTAGCGGCGTGGTCTCGTAGTCGATGCCCGAGAGAAGCTCCCGATATTCCGGGTCGAGCCGCTCGTCCGAGAAGACCGTCAAGGTCGCCTCGCCCCGATGGGCGTTGAAGAAATCGCGGAGCTCATCGCCAAGCTTGCGAAGCTCGCGACCACGGATCACCCGCCCGATCAGGAGATAGCGGGTCTTCCCGCGTTCCTTCTCGCCATCAACGCACCGTTCGATGAAACGCGCTGGCGTATTCATCGCAAGGGCGCTGACGCGCGGGTTCAACGCCGCGGCATGCTCGATGAGCGCGCGCGCATAGACGATGACAAGATCGGCGGCGCGGGTGTGGTCCTCCACGGCGTGAAGAATCGGCGCGTTCTCCGCGCGGCGCCCATAGAGCGCGAAGAGGTCGTCGTCGAGGGCGTAGATGAGAGGCTTCCGTTCGGCGAGGGCTTTGGCCCGCTGGTCCGCGTTCGGCGGCGTCAGAGTGCGAAGGTTCACCGTCATATCGTGGATCGGCGGCGCTTCGTCCTCCACAAGGCCGATCGCGGCGGGAAAGGTCTCGGCGTAGTTGCGAAACGCCATTTCCACGGTCGCGGAACGGACCGATCCGGACACCGAGACGACCGCGCGCTCCTCAGGCAGCAGGCGCGCGGCGAGCTGCGTTTCCAACAGCTCAGTCTGGTCGAAATGGGCGCCGAGATAGGGCAGGATTTCGCGGCTGTGGAACGCGATGCGCGAGGCCGGATCGGGCAGGAAGCGCTCGCCGATAACGTCGCAATGCGACGCACCGTCGAGCGACAGTTCGTCCGTGCGGTCGGCGCGCATGCGAGCCAGCGCGAATCCCTTTCGGGAAGGTGGCTTCCGCCGATCGGGATCCGCTCGGGGCAGCACGGTCGCGACCTCGTCAGGAATGCCCACGAAAACGCCGCCCTCGGCGATCCGTTGCCACAGATCCCATTCGTGCCGGCCGCGGATTGCCAGATGCGGGTCGAACGCCCCCGCCCGGTCGATGACGTCGGGGCGGTGGAGCACGCCGGCGGCAACCAGCGGATTGCGGCCGGCGAGAACCGAGGCGTTCACCTCCGGCGCCGAATCGCGATGCGGACGCGGTCCGTTGGGCTTCACGATCCGGCCGTGGACGAGCCCGGCGCCGCCGCCGTCGATGGCAGCGACCAGCGCTGCGAGTCCCCCAGGGACGTAGTACGCGTCGCTCGACTGGTAGCCGATGAAGCGGCCCGAAGCGTGCCGGAGTGCCGTGTTGAGGCAGAGCGCCGGGATGCCGGTGCGGCGCTGGTAGCGAATGAGGAGAACCCGGTCGTCGGCTGCGTGAGCGCTCGCAAGACGATCGGCAGTCTCAGCCTCGGACGCGTCGTCGAGAATGATGAGTTCGAGGTCGACGCTCCGTTCGGAGAGCACTGCCTCGATCGCCGCACTTGGATCGACCGCCCGGTCGCTGAGGAGGATCACCGACACCACGGGTGCGGCCTGCGACCGCCGTTGGCGCACCTCCACAAACCGGTCGAAGAACGAGGCTCTCAGCATCGCCGGATCGCAATCTCGAAGAGGGCCTTGCGCATTGTTGCGTCCAGCTCGGGTTGTGATCACAGCGGCGCGCCGGCGTTGGCGGGCCGTTCACTCGGCGATGACAATCGACTATCGGTTCTTCGCGAAGCATAGCAACGCCACGCCTCACCGCCAGCAGACCGCAAAGGCGAGCGGGGAGGCGATCAGGACGCCATGACGATCACCCCGGTCATTCTTTCCGGCGGAACCGGCACGAGGCTGTGGCCGCTTTCCCGCCAGTCCTATCCGAAGCAGCTGCTGCCGCTGGTCGGCGAGCTGACGCTGCTGCAGGAGGCGGTGGAACGGGCGCGCGACCGGGAAGTCTTCGCGCCGCCGATGATCATCGCCAATGCCGAGCATCGCTTCGTCATTGCCGAGCAGTTGCGCGCGATCGGCGCAGAGAAGGCGCAGATCGTTCTGGAACCCGTCGGCCGCAACACAGCGCCGGCCGTCGCCGTCACTGCGCTGCTGGCGCTCGAGACCGACCCGGACGCGACGATCCTGGTGATGCCGTCGGACCATGTGATCCGCGACGTCGAGGGCTTTCGGAATGCCATCGCGGCGGCGGCGTCGGCCGCGGTCCGCGGCTTGCTGGTCCTCTTCGGCGTCAAGCCCGACCGGCCGGAGACCGGCTACGGCTATATCCGGCCGGGTGCCCCGATCGCCGAAGGCGCGGTCCACAATGCCGATGCATTCGTCGAAAAGCCCGATGTGGCCACCGCGGAGCGCTATCTCCAGGAGGGATATCTCTGGAACTCCGGCATCTTCCTGCTCCCGGCGGCGCGCGTCATCGAGGCCTTCGCGGCGTTTGAGCCGATGGTTCTGGACGCCGCCCGGCGGGCGGTGGCGGAGCGGAGCGCCGACCTCGATTTCATCCGCCTCGGCGCTGAGGCCTTCGCCGAGGCCCCGTCGATCTCGTTCGATCGCGCTGTCATGGAGCGGACCGACAAGGCCGCTGTGCTGCCGGTCGATTTTGGCTGGAGCGACGCCGGCACCTGGACCGGCCTGTGGGCACTCTCCGATCGCGACGAAGCCGGCAACGTCACCATCGGCGAGGCCGTCGCGGTCGAGACCACGAACTCCTACGTCCGCTCCGAGGGCCCGGTGGTGACCACGCTCGGCGTTTCCGACCTCGTCGTCGTTGCGACGATGGACGCGGTGCTGGTGGCGGCCAAGGGCGCCGACCAGAAGGTCTCCGATCTCGTCCAGCTCCTTCGGGGCGACGGCACCGATGCGGCCGTCCAGAGCCCATGGGTGCACCGGCCGTGGGGGTTCTATCAGTCGGTTCATGCCGGCGAGCGCTTCCAGGTGAAGCGGATCACGGTGAACCCCGGCGCGCGGCTTTCGCTACAGCGCCACAAGCACCGGGCCGAGCACTGGGTGGTGGTCACCGGAACCGCCCTCGTCACCCGCGACGATGACAAGATCACGGTGTCGGAGAACGAATCGATTTTCCTGCCGCAGGGCTGCCTCCACCGGCTCGAAAACCCGACGGACAAGCCGCTGAACCTGATCGAGGTCCAGTCGGGGAGCTATCTCGGCGAGGACGATATCGAGCGGATCGAGGACGATTTCGCGCGCTAGCGCAGAAACTGCCTAGAATTCGCCGCCGTCGGTCGGCTCGAAATCGAAGCGGCTGAACGGATCATGCAAAGGCACGGGCGGCCGCTCATTGGTCGCAGCCTCGGCCTCGTTCGAAAGGTCGCGTTCGCCCTTCTCGTTGCCCATGATCGTTGCTCCGCATCGAATGAACCGCCACAGGATCAAACCCGGTCTGCCCAAACAAGCCGAAATCCGCGGCAGGTGGACAATCAAGCGGCAGCCGTGCCGCCCGGACTGGTCCAACAAAGGCGGGGATTCAGCCAAACGAGGGTAAACGTCGCGTTACCGGCGGGCGCCGTCCGGTGCGCCATTTCGCAACGATTGTGACATTCCTGCAATACCGTCGATTGCAGCCCGCCAGGCCGCTACCGGCAGTAGGTCGACTGATTGCGGCGCGCGGCGAGATCGAAATGGAAGTGGTCGTCGTGAAAGGCGTCGCTGCCCGGACCCAGCACGGTCGCGAACGTTCCGCACGCCTCCGACCGGATCGCCGCCTGGAACTGCCCCGCGGGCGTGCCCGGATCGCGGGGCTCGACATAGAGCCAGGTGCCGTCGGCGAGCCTGAAGGCGGAGATGTCGATGGCGTTGCCGAAGGCGTGCTCGGAAAGCGGGGCACCGGCGACGTGGTTGCGGGTGCGGCAGACATAGGACGCAGCGACGCGGATCCCCGTGACGTACTGGCCGAGATAGAGCCGGGCGGCGGGCTGGACGTCCTCCTCCAGCCATTGCGTCAGCGCGCCGACGACCGAGCAGTCGACCACCGCCGCCGGCACGAGATCGACCTCGAACGCGCCCATGCCGATCGCCTCGACGTCGAGCGGCGTGGAGACCCCGCAGGCGCCGGCGCCGACGATCGGCTCCAGCAGCGTCGCCTCCAGCGGCAGCGCCGCCAGCTGCGACAGGCAGGCGCGGTCATGGGCGCCGGCTGCGGGCGCGAACGGCACCGGCGGCAAAGCGGCGAGTTCGATCTCGCCGACCGCGAGCGGGTTCGGCTCCGGCATCGGCGGCGGCAGGATGGCGAGTTCCGGTCCGGCGGCGAAGTCGGGCCGCGCGGGCTCGGCGAAGGCGAGCGGACCCTCGATGACGGCGAAGCGGAAGCTAGGATCGTCGGCGTTGTCGGCCGGCGCAGGCTCGGGCGCGACGTCGGCGAGGGCAATGCCGTCCTCGTTCACCTCCGGCGCTGCGGGCCCGTCCGGCTCCGGCTCGGGATCGTCGAGGGCGATGGCGATTTCGGTTTCAGCGTCGGGGTCGGGGCGCGGCGTCGGCAGCGGCGGGGTGCGGTCGGGCGCGCCGGAAGGGCGGGCCTCCTCCACCATCGCGGGCGGGTCGGCCGGCGCTTCGGGCGCCGGATCGTCGGCTGCGGCGCCGATGGCGGCAAAGGCCCCGGCGACGCCGGCGAGGAAGCGCTCGAACGGACCCATATCGTCTTGTTGCTCCGGCCCTGCCGCGCGCAAAACTCAGCGCGCCGGCGATGGATGCCCCACCCGTTGCCGCTAACGCCTGTTCGTGCCCCGAGGCGGGGCGCCGCGCAAGCGCTCTTCGTTAACGCCACGATTTGAATACGGTTCCGTGCGAGACTATGTCGAAGGCTCCGGAGAGAAGCGGTCGACTCCTATGAACGAGCACACGAATCCTGCGCCCTATTTCGTCGGCGAGCCGCCGCCGCGCCGGCATTCGGTGCCGGTCGAGATCGGCGGCGTGACGGTCGGCGGCACCGCGCCGGTCGTCGTCCAGTCGATGACCAACACCGACACCGCCGATATCGAGGGAACCGCGCGTCAGGTGGCGGCGCTGTGGCGCGCCGGGTCGGAGCTCGTCCGCATCACCGTCGACCGCGCCGAGGCCGCCGCCGCCGTGCCGCATATCCGCGACGCGCTTGATGCCAAGGGCGTGCCGGTGCCGCTGATCGGCGACTTCCACTATATCGGCCACAAGCTGCTGGCCGAGCATCCGGCAGCCGCCGAGGCGCTGGCGAAATATCGCATCAACCCCGGCAATGTCGGCTTCGGCGAGAAGCGCGACAAGCAGTTCGCGCAGCTGATCGAGTTCGCGCTCCAATACGACAAACCGGTGCGGATCGGCGTCAATTGGGGCTCGCTCGACCAGGCGCTGCTGACCAAGCTGATGGACGAGAACGCCGCCTCGGCGGAGCCGCTCGAAGCGGAAGCAGTAACGCGCGAGGCGATGGTGCAGTCGGCCCTCCTCTCCGCCGCCGAGGCTGAGCGGCTTGGCCTGCCGCGCGAAAAGATCATACTCTCGGCCAAGGTCTCCAAGGTGTCCGATCTCATCGCCGTCTATGGCGATCTCGCGC
>CAZSXA010000073.1:0-10547 GCA_964611195.1 uncultured Bauldia sp. | reverse complement strand
GCCCGCGTCGCTTCCAAGTCGAATGATGTAGCTCTTCAGCCGAGGCGCGAAATGCTTGAAGAGCTCGGCAAACGCCTCCTTGTCCTGCGTTTCGCCTATGGCGCAAAGCAGGGCTGAAAGAGCCGCTCCGTCCGTCTTCTGCTTCACTGTTCCCGCCGAAGGCGCTTTCGCTAACCTATTGATCCCGGACGTCGGAGCAGTGCCCCGCGTCGTCATGCGAGGGTGCCATATTGCCGGCATGGGCGAAACTGATTGCAGCATCGACGACATTTACGGCGCGGCGCACCAGTCGGATCACTGGATTGTATGATTGATCCGTCGGCAGCCGATTTCCGTACCGGGCTCTGACGAAACAGGAAAGCGAGGCTTCCCGATTTGCGCCATTTTACGCCGCCTTCCGCTCCGCTGGAGCGTGCCTCCCGGATAGCGGTCATCGGCAGCGGCGTGGCGGGACTTTCCGCTGCGTGGCTCCTGAGCCAGCGCCACGAAGTCACGCTCTACGAAAAGGACGCCTGGATCGGAGGCCACGCCCATACGGTCGACGTCCCGGGAGCTGGCAAGCCGCTCCCGGTCGACACCGGCTTCATCGTCTACAACGAGCGCAACTACCCGAACCTGACGGCGCTCTTCCGTCATCTCGGCGTTGAGACCGAGCCGTCCTGGATGTCGTTCTCCGCCTCCATTGATGGCGGCGGGCTCGAATACTCCAGCGATTCGGTCAACGCCTATTTCGGGCAGCGCCGCAACTTTGTTCGGCCCCGATTCCTGCGGATGACCGCCGATCTCTTGCGGTTCTATCGGAAGGCGATGCGCCTCGCCGCCGGTGGCGACATGCCCGACATGACGCTTGGCGAGTACCTTCATCACGAAGGCTACTCGGAGGCATTCGCCGAGTATCACATCCTGCCGATGTCGGCGGCGATCTGGTCGACGACCCCGCGCGAGATACGCGCCTACCCGGTCGCGGCGTTCCTCCGCTTCTACGCCAGCCACGGCCTACTCGACATCACCAAGCGGCCGGCCTGGCGGACCGTCACCGGCGGCAGCCGCTCCTATGTCGAAAAGCTCCGGGCGGCGATCCGCGATGTCCGTCCCGGGCGCGGCGTGAGCCGCATCGAGCGTTCGCCGCTGGGGGTGACGATCACCGACGACAGCGGCGACAGCCAGCGCTTTTCCGATGTCGTGATCGCCGCCCATGCCGACGAGGCGCTGGAGATGCTCGCCGACGCCGATCCGGCGGAGCGGGAGATCCTCGGCGCCTTCGGCTACACGCACAACGATGCCGTACTTCACACCGACGCAACGTTGATGCCGCGCCGCCGCCGCGTCTGGTCGAGCTGGAACTTCGTCGGCTCGTCCGCCCAGTCCGGGCGGCAGATGAGCGTCACTTATTGGATGAACCGGCTGCAGAACATCGACGAAGCCCATCCGCTCTTCGTCACGCTGAATGCCGGCCGGCAGCCTCGCCCCGACACGGTGATCGGGCGCTACAGCTACAGCCATCCCTATTTCGACCGCACTGCGCTTGCCGCGCAGCAGGATCTGTGGCGCCTTCAGGGAAGGCGCGGGACCTGGTTCTGCGGCGCCTATTTCGGCTATGGCTTCCATGAAGACGGCCTGCAGTCCGGGCTCGCAGTGGCCGAGGCGCTGGGTGGCGTGCGCCGCCCCTGGGCGCGCCCGGACGACCGGATCGCTCCGGCGGCGCCCAAGGAGCCTGCGGAGGCAGCAGCGTGAAGTCGGCGATCTACACCGGCCGCGTCGTCCACAATCGGCGGCGTCCCAAACGGCACATGCTGAGCTACCGCGTGTTCTCGCTGCTCATCGACCTCGACGAGCGCGAGGCGCTGACGAACAAGCTGAGACTTCTCCGCTTCGACCGTGGCGGTGTGCTTTCGTTCCGGCAGTCGGATCACGGCGAGGGCGCGTCCAGCGGCCTGCGCGAGTGGGTCGACGAGAGGCTGGCGGAGGCCGGGATCGACATTGCTGGCGGGCGCGTGGCGCTGCTCGCCTACCCGCGGATGTTGGGCTACGCCTTCAACCCGCTCAGCGTCTTCTTCTGCTATCGCCGTGACGAGACGCTCGCCGCCATCGTCTATGAAGTGGCCAACACCTATTCCGAGCGCCACAGCTACGTGATCCCCGTCGACGGGGAGAGCGGCATCGTTCGCCAGTCCGCGAACAAGGTGTTCTATGTCTCGCCATTCCTGCCCGTCGCCGGCCGCTACCGTTTCGCCATCGAGCCGCCCGGGGAACGGGTCAACCTCGGCATCACGCTCGCCGACGGCGACGAGATCATGCTCACCGCCGCCTTCCGGGGCGAGCGGCAGGAGCTGACAGACCGCAACCTCCTCAGGGCGCTCTTCGCCTATCCGCTGATGACGCTGAAGGTCATCGGTGGCATCCACTGGGAAGCGTTGAAGCTGTGGCGGAAGGGCGTCCCTTTCCGGCGCCACGCCCCCGCGGCCCAGCCGATCAGCGCGTCCGTCGGCGAATCCGGCTCGCCGCGCTAGCGCCGTTCGTTATTCCTACGCGTTGGCCTTCTCGCCGCTCTCCCCGGGCGCCGGTGTGATCCGCCTTGTGACGGCGAAGGCGAGGCCGTTCGGCACGATCCGCAGCAGCTTCAGGAAGATCGTCATCTGCCAGGGCACGGTGATTTCGAACCGCCGCCCGCCGAGCTTCCGAAGGATCACCTCGGCTGCCTTGTCGACCGGCGTAAGGAACGGCATCGGGAACGGGTTCTTCCGCGTTAGCGGCGTGTCGACGAAGCCGGGATTGATCAGCCGAATCGAGACGTCGTGGAGTTCGAGTTCGGGCTTCAGCGCCTCCGCCATGTTGATGAGACCGGCCTTGGTGGCGCCATAGCCGGCCGACGTGGGCAGACCGCGATAGCCGGTCATCGAAGCAACGACGGCGATCTCGCCTCCGCGCCGCTTGACGAAGCGGGGGATCAGGGCGCCGAGACAGTTCACGGAGCCGATGAGGTTGGTCTCGATCAGCGTCGCTACATCCTTGCGGCTGAAATTGTGCCCGGAAACCGGGATATGCGTGCCGGCATTGAGGATGGCGAGATCGATCGGGCCGAGCCGTTCCTCAAGGTTGGTCACCAGCGTCTCGACATTGCGGGGCTTCGTGATGTCGACCGGGAACGGGACGATGCGGCCTTCGGCATCCTCCTCCGCGAGCGCCTCGAGGCCGTCGGCTCCACGTGCCGAAACGGCAACCGTCCACCCGCGTTTGGCCAGCGCGAGGGCAAGCGCGCGGCCGATACCGCTCGATGCGCCGGTTATCCATGCGGTGCCTGGTCTGTCGAGCTTTGCCATAGGAGGATGCTTCCTTCAGTGGTCAGAGTTTTCGGCTGTCATAGGCCCAGTGCAGCAGGGCCTGGCGTTGGCGCCGCCGGCACGCCATGTCGCCGGGCTCGCAGTTCTTCCTGATCTGGCCGATATGCCGACGGATCGCCTTCCAACGGCCGATCTGGCGGCGATCCTCCTCCGGCATGCGCCGACCGCGATAGTAACGGCAGTACCATTGGAACCAGCCGCGTGGATCATCCGGGTGAATCCAGCCCTTGCGCTGCCATTCCGAGAGCGGCTGGCTGGCCTTGATGCCGAAATAGTTGAGGCTACAATCCGCGCCGTCCGGCGAGAGCTTTGCGTCCGCGAACCAGTCGCGCGGGAATTCGTCGCGGCAGTCGGTCATGTACTTGCCGCAGAAGACGCCGAAAGCCAGCATCTGCTTGGGCGTGAGGTCGGGCTGGAACTCCGCGTCGAAGTTCTTTCCCTCCAGCTCGGTGAGTTCGTAGCGATAGCCGCTCTGCATTTTGTCGTTGACAACAACGGTCGTCATCGGCGCTCCACTCCTGACGCGTATAGATACGTAAACACGTCAAACCCGGATTGGTGCCTGTGAGAGGACACTGTCGTGACTAGCATCGCCCAGACCGACACTCCGAAGACTCCTCTTCGCGGCATGTGGGCGCGGATGGCGTCGGCCTGGCTCCGCAGCATTTCAGCCGGGTCGATGACGCTTCGCTTCCCGAACGGGGCCGTCCACGTCGCCGACAGCGGGGCATCCGGACCAGCGGCGGAGATCGATTTCCATCGCGGTGCGGCCATCCGCAAGATGCTGCTGCGCGGCGATGTCGGCTTCGCCGAAGCCTTCATGGACCGGGATTGGTCGACGCCGGACCTGCAGGCGGTTCTCGACTTTGCCTATGCCAACGAGGAAGCCCTTGCCGGACCGATGCGGGCGACAGCGCTGTTCGGCGCGGCGCTGCGCATGTGGCACCGCCTCCGTGCGAATACGCGCGCCGGGTCGCGCCGCAACATCGCCTACCATTACGACCTCGGCAACGCGTTCTACCGGCTCTGGCTCGACGACACGATGACCTACTCCTCGGCCCTGTTCGAACGCGAGGAGATGACGATCGAAGAGGCGCAGACCGAGAAATATCGACGTATCGTCGAAACGCTTGGCATTGGGGCGGATGACGAGGTTCTGGAGATCGGCTGCGGTTGGGGCGGCTTTGCCGAGTTTGCCGCGGGCACGACCGGGTGCAAGGTTGTCGGCGTGACGCTCTCGAAGGAGCAGGCGGCCTATGCGCGGGAGCGGATGCGGAACGCCGGCCTCGCCGATCGCGTCGAGATCCGCATCGAGGACTATCGCGACGTCTCGCAATCCTTCGACAAGATCGTTTCGATCGAGATGTTCGAGGCCGTCGGCGAGGAAAACTGGCCGGTGTTCTTCGGTGCGATTCGCGACCGCCTCCGCTCCGGCGGACGGGCAGGCCTGCAGATCATCACCGTTGCCGAGGAGCGCTTTCAGGCTTACCGCCGCAACGTCGACTTCATCCGGCGCTACATCTTCCCCGGCGGCATGCTGCCCACGAAGGGCATCATGAAACGTCAGGTCGAGGCGCTGGGGATGCGCTTCTCCGAGGTGCTCTCGCTCCGCCTCTCCTATGCCGAAACACTACGGCGCTGGCACGAGCGGTTCCTGGATCGCTGGGACGACATCGTACCGCTCGGCTTCGACGAGCGGTTCAGGCGGATGTGGGAACTCTATCTCTGCGGCTGCGTCGCGAGTTTCTCCTCCGGCGCCACCGACGTCTCGCAGTTCCTTATCGAGCGGGACTAGCCTCGCGCGCCTTTCGCGACGGCCACCAGATCGGCGGCCCGACATCGTAGAGGAGGCCGGGCACGAGGAACGAGCGCACGATGATGGCGTCGATCAGGACGCCCAGCGCGACGATGAAGGCAATCTGCACCAGGAACAGGATAGGGATCACCGCGAGCGCCGCGAACGTCGTGGCGAGGACGACGCCCGCCGACGTGATGACGCCGCCGGTTGCCTTCAGGCCGCGGAGAATGCCGGGCCGCGTGCCATGCGACAGCGCCTCCTCGCGGACACGCGTGGTCAGGAAGATGTTGTAGTCGATCCCGAGCGCGACGAGGAAGACGAACGCGAACAGCGGCACGGCCGGGTCGGCTCCGGGGAAGCCGAAGGCGAACTCGAACACCAGCGCAGAGATGCCGAGCGCGGAGAGGTACGACACGACGGTCGTCGCAATCAGCAGCAACGGCGCGAGGACCGAGCGCAGCAGCAGGATGAGGATCAGCGTGATCACGACCAGCACGATCGGGACGATGGTCCAGAGGTCGCGCGTCGCCGCATCGCGGGAATCGAGGTTCGTTGCGCTCGATCCGCCGACCAGAACCGCCTCGTTGATCTCCGACACGGCGCTCCGAATGCGCTCGATCGCATCCAGTGCGGCATCGCTGTCGGCCGCGTGGATCAGCGTGGCGTCGATCTCGACGAGTTCGCGCCCCTCATAGGTGAAGGCTTCGCCCTGGACCGACGCGCTCGAAACAGCTTCGTCGGATTCGACTGCGGCCGTCACTTCGCCCGACAACGCGGCGGGACTGATCACCACCACGGGCGTGCCCGAACCGGCCGGGAAGTAGCTTGCCAGAACCTCCTGGCCCTCGACGGACTCCACCGTGCCGATGAAGAGCTCCGACTGCGCAACGCCGGTGGCGTCGATACGCGGGGCGGCGACCGCAAAGACAGCGAGGATGACCGCTGTCGTGACCCACACCGCGCGCGGCCTGCCTTCGACGAAGGCAGCAATGCGCGCCCACAGCCGGCCGCCGGGCTCCGACTTCTCCGGATCGTTGGTGACGCGCGGCGTGGCGGGGAAGAACGCCGGCCGGCCGATCAGTGCCAGAAGCGCGGGAAGGAGCGTTAGGCCCGCGACATAGGCGCAGACGATTCCGACCGTCGCCACCGGGCCGAGTGCCTGGTTGGAGTTGAGGTCGGAAAGCAGCAGCACGAGCAGCCCGGCGATGACCGTGCTCGCGGAGGCCGAGATTGGCTCCAGCACGCCGCGCCAGGCGGACCTAAGCGCCTTGAGGTGGTCGCTCTCATGCTTCAGCGCGTCGCGATACCGGGCGACCAGGAGTAGAGCGTAGTCGGTAGCGGCGCCGACGACGAGGATGAAGAGGATGCCCTGTGCTTGGCCGTTGAGGACGATCCATCCCGCGTCGGCCATGAAGTAGACCAGGACCACCGAAGCGCCGAGAGCCGACACCGCGCTGAACAGAACCACCAGCGGCAGGATCGGGCTGCGATAGACCAGCACGAGAATGATGAGCACCGCCACCACGGCGACCAGCAGGAGAATACCGTCGATACCTGCGAACGCGGTTGAAAGATCGCCGGCAAAGCCCGCAGGGCCGGTGACGTAGGACACCACGCCCTCCGGCGTCCCCTCGAGGATCGTTCGGATTTCGTCGACCGCGAGTTCAGGAGCCCCCTCGGTGTCGATCGTTGCGTAGACGACGAGCGCCGCCGGCCGTCCGTCCTCGGCGCGATCCTCCGAAGGGATCGGCGGCGAGACGCTGACGACGCTCTCCACGCCCCGGATCGGGTCGGCGAAGCCGGCGATGGTCTGCTGCGCGGCATCGCTGATGCCGTCGTCGGCGGTGAAGACAATGATGGCGGGCAGCCCGGAATCGGCGGCCGCAGCCTGCTGGATCTCGCGGACCACGGTCGATTCGGCGGTTGCCGGCAGGAAGTCCTCGGCCGATTGGCTCTGCACCTCGCCGAGCTTGCCGAAATAGGGACCGCCGGTGCCGCTGATTCCCAGCCACACGAGAACAACGAGGGCGGGAACAATCCAGCGAAGGGTCGATCTCATAGGACCTATCCGTGGTTGAATTGATGGGCTTTCAGCAGGACGAAGTGACAGGAGCGCTATATGCGAAGTGTGTACCGCAAGGGGCGGCCAAATGTTCGTTGGATGACCGACACCGCTTCCCTCCACATACGGTTGACCTCTGCTACGGCGATTGCGCGCGATCGGATCAGCGCCGGTCGCCAACGATCCAACCGACACAAAACTGAGACAGAAGCCGGATAGCCGATGCGCGGGCGGATGCACCCGGGCCAAGGCTGTCCGGGTGCGCTTCTCCGCATCTCAATCAAACAGAGGAACGGGTATGACCAAACGAGCGAGCGTGCTGATGCTTTCCGCGTCGGCCATTGTCATCGCCGCGACCAGCGCTCACGCGCAGGAAGCGCCTTTCTTTGAGCGGATCAGCACCTACCCGGTGTTCTGGAATCTCGCCGAAGGCATGGACCCGGCGACCCAGACTGCGGCAGAGATCGTCACCGCGACCGCCGACGGCATGATGCTGATCTATTCCGACAGCCCCGGCGAGGCGATCGGTTTCGTCGACATCGCCGATCCGGCTGCGCCCGAAGGTGCCGGCCGCGTCGAGATGGGCGGCGAGCCGACATCGGTTGTGACGGCGGGCGACCATGTGATGGTCGGCGTCAACACCTCGGAGAGCTTCACCGAGCCGAGCGGCCACGTCTCCGTTGTCAGCATCAGCGACCGCTCGATCGTCGCCACCTGCGATGTCGCCGGTCAGCCGGATTCGCTGGCTGTCAGCCCGGATGGCACCTTCCTCGCCATCGCGATCGAGAACGAGCGCGACGAGGATCTCGATGACGGCGTCATCCCGCAGCTTCCGGCGGGCCACCTCGCGGTGTTCTCGCTCGATGCTTCGGGCATGCCCACGAACTGCGATGACGTCACGATCGTCGATCTCACCGGGCTTGCCGAGGTTGCGCCGAGCGACCCCGAGCCGGAATATGTCGACATCAACTCCCAGAACATGGCCGTGGTGACGATCCAGGAGAACAATCACCTCGCCATCGTCGACCTCGCCACGGGCGAAGTCGTCAACCACTTCTCCGCCGGCGCGGTCGATCTCGACGGCATCGACACCGAGGATGACGGCATCATCACCGCGCACTCCTCGCTCGACGACGTTCCGCGCGAACCGGACGCCGTGTCATGGATCGACGACACCCGCTTCGTTACCGCCGACGAAGGCGACTACGAGGGTGGCTCGCGCGGCTTCACGATCTTCAACGTTGACGGCACCATTGAATATGACGCCGGCAACAACCTCGATCGCCTGGCGATCGCGATCGGCAACTACAATGACGGTCGTTCCGACAACAAGGGCGCGGAGCCGGAAGGCGCCGAGACTGCGGTCTTCGGCGACGACACGCTGATCTTCATCGGTTCGGAGCGCTCCAATTTCATTCTCGTCTTCGCCGATGCCGGCGCGGGCAACGAGCCGGAATTCATCCAGGTCCTGCCGACCAACATCGCCCCCGAGGGACTCCTTGCGATTCCTTCTCGCGGGCTGTTCGTCGTGGCGACTGAAGAAGACGCGGCCGAGGACGACCTTCGCTCGACGCTGCAGATCTTCAGCAAGACGGCCGACGAATCCTTCTACCCGACCATTGCGTCCAACTCGGACGACGAAGGCGGGCCGATCGGCTGGGGCGCGCTCTCCGGCATGGTCGCAGCGGGCGAGGGTCCGACCCTTTACGCCGTCAACGACTCTGCGTTCGTCGAATCGCGCATCTACACCATCGACGTCAGCGGTGAGCTCGCCCTCATCGACGACTACGTTGCGCTCACTCTCGACGGCGAGATCAAGCACTACGATCCGGAGGGCATCGCCCTTCGCGACGGCGGTGGCTTCTGGGTGGTGTCTGAAGGCAATGCCGGTGCGGAGCGCCCGAACCTCCTCCTCTCGGTTGCCGAAGACGGCACCGTCGAGGAAGAGATTGGTCTCCCCGACGCGGTCAACGCCAACATGATCAACAACGGCTTCGAGGGCGTTGCCTCGTGGACCGAGGACGGCACCGAGCATGTGATCGTGGCCTTCCAGCGCGAGTGGGAAGATGACGCCGACAATCAGGTCAAGCTCGGCATCTACACGCCGTCGACCGGTGAGTGGGGCTTCGTCGGCTATGAGCTGAACGAACCGACGTCACCGAATGGCGGCTGGGTCGGTCTTTCCGAGATCACCTACCTTGGCGGTTCGACCTTCGCGATCATCGAGCGCGACAACCAGCCGGGCGTCTACTCGACCTACAAGGTGATCACCACGATCGACCTGTCGACGGTCACGCCGGTTGCTGCCGGCGAGGAGCTCGAGATCGTCGAGAAGACTCAGGCGGTTGATGTCCTCGAGGAGATGCTCGCGACCAATGGCTGGATCTCGGACAAGCCGGAAGGTCTTGCGGTGACGAGCGACGGCACGGTCTATCTCGTGATCGACAATGACGGCACCGACGATGCGCCGGGCGAGACCCAGTTCATCACGCTGGGTGCTGCGGACGACCTCTTCTAGTCGTCCGAAAGGCATTGATCATGCGGAGCGCCGGCCTTCGGGCCGGCGCTTCTTTTTGCGTTCAGTGGAGGTTCATCGCGGACGCGTCAGTTTCGTCGGCAACGTCGGAGGCAACAACAACCGGCGAACGATCGTGGCGGGAGATTTCTGAGCAACACGAACTTCAGGAGTCTACCAATGATCGACTACCGCAATCTCTGGGGCCGTTCCCGGTCTCGCCGGACCGACGCACGTCGGGGCTTCAAGGCCGCAATCGCCGCCGCCTTCGTCGGCATCGCCGCATCAATCGCCACCGCGCTCCCCGCGTCGGCGCAGATCGTCACCATCCAGCAGGTCTCGTCCGGCCGTTATCTCGACGCGTGGCAGGACAGCGGTCACGACTATCGTGCCGTGATCTGGTCGCAGCAGAACAACGACACGCAGCGTTGGCGGATGACCAATGTCGGCGGCGACGTCTACACGCTTCAGCAGGTCTCCTCCGACCGCTACCTCGACGCCTGGGAGAACTCGGGCAACGACTACAACGCCGTCACCCGCCCGAACCAGAACAACAACACCCAGCGCTGGCTTATGACCGATCTCGGCGGCGGCATTCACCGCATCCAGCAGGTCTCGACCGGTCGTTATCTCGATGCCTGGGAAGACGCCGCGCACGACTATCGCGCGGTGACGCGTCCCTATCAGGGTAACGCCACGCAGCAATGGCGCGTGACGATCGTCAGCTACGAGATCAATCCGGAGCTTCTGCAGCCGGAGTTCGAACTGGTGTTCCCGCTCGATCCGCCGCTGCCGCCGCCGCCGCAGCCGGTGCATTCCTCCGGCACTTTC
>CAZSXA010000072.1:0-10680 GCA_964611195.1 uncultured Bauldia sp. | reverse complement strand
TCGACCAGACGCAGACCGTGGTCTTCCAGCAGGGAAAGAAGGCCCGCGAGCGTCGACGGCCTTGCGCTGACGGGACCGCGCGACATCTCCAGCCGCTCGATGGTCTTTCGGCTGACCCCGGTCTTGTCTGCAAGACGCTGAGCGCTCCATCCGAGCGCTGCTCGCGCAGCCCGAAGCTGGATTCCGGTTACAAGCACGGCTCCGCCTCCGCCGTTTTACATGCATACGACGTGTGCGGCCGACCGGATCATCGCCCACCGCCGCTCCAGGGGCAACCGGCACGCGGCAGCATCGCAGCGGCTCCTGCCTCGACCGGGCTATCGCGGCACGCGCAAGGACGGCATCATGGGCAACAAGACTTGCCTTGCAGTCGGCACTGTCCGAGAGGCCTCTCGGTTAGGGCGGAGACAAGTCTCCCGGACCGCGAACTCCTGACCCGTGCACGACCAATGGACCGCTCGAATCAGGATGCGAAGCCGCGCAGCGTGTCCGCAATGTCGCGGTATTGCGGCGCCAATGGCGAGCTGCTGCGCCACACCATGCCCACCGAACGTCTGGGGCGCGGCGCATTCAGCCGGGCAATCGATACGCTCGCCGAACGCGTTTCCGTCGCGACGGCCATTTCGGGAATCAGCGTCACGCCGATCCCGGCCTCCACCATCTGCACCAGCGTCGTGAGCGAGCTGCCTTCCATGATGCCGCGCGGTGGGTCGGCGGAAGGGCTGCAATAGGAAAGCGCCTGATCGCGGAAGCAATGACCCTCTTCAAGGAGCAGCAGGCGCATTTCGCGCAGCCGCTTGGCGTTCGGAACGCGAGCCCCGCCATCGGCCGCCGGGCGGACGAGCACGAACTCTTCGTCGAACAGGGGTTCTTCGTGAAGGGTCGGCTCGGACACCGGCAGGGCCACGATCGCGAAATCAAGGGCGCCCTCGGCGAGGTCGCGGATCAGCGTGCGGGTCACAGCCTCCCGCGGCCAGATGTCGAGTTCGGGGTTGCGGGCGGCGAGTTCGGCGATGACGCGCGGCAGGAGGTAGGGGGCAATCGTCGGGATCACGCCGATGCGCAGCCGTCCGGTCAGCGGGCCCTGCGCGGACCGCACGAGGTCGTCGAGCTCGTCGACCGAGCGGAGGATGCCACGAACGCGTTCGACCAAGGCCTCGCCGAGACCACTCAACCGAACCTGGCGCGCGCCGCGCTCGATCAGCGCAGCGCCGAAGAGATTCTCAAGTTCCTTGATCTGCATCGAAAGCGCCGGCTGCGAAATCTTGCATGCTTCCGCTGCCCGGCCGAAATGGCCGTGGAGCGCGATTGCCTCAAAGTAGCGGAGGTGCTTCAGGGTAAGGCCTTTCATAGTCCAAGCTTATCACGTCAATTGGTATTTCAAAATTCCATTGATAGAAGGCTCGGGCTACAAGGAAAGCGATTTCAACGATAGTTCCGGTCCGGGTTGCTGGCGGCATGCGCCTTCATCCTTGCCGCGTCGCCAATGGCACGGGCCCGGACCGGATGTCCGCAGGGGATAAGCCATCATGAACGAAGAGCATACCGAAGAGCATCACGGCGTCATCGATCACGTCGTCCCGGAAACCGCTCCCCATCTCATGGAGCACCCTCAACGAACCGGCGACGCATGCCCCGTCATGCATGGCGGCAACACGGCTGCCGACGCCAGTGTCACCAAGTGGTGGCCGAACGCGCTCAACCTCGACATCCTCCATCAGCATGACACCAAGACCGATCCGCTGGGCGAGGATTTCGACTATCGCGAGGAGCTGAAGAAGCTCGACGTCGAGGCGCTGAAGCAGGATCTTCGCGATCTGATGACCGCCAATCAGGAGTGGTGGCCGGCGGATTGGGGCCATTATGGCGGCCTGATGATCCGCATGGCCTGGCACGCCGCCGGCTCTTATCGCCTGGCCGATGGCCGTGGCGGCGGCGGCACCGGCAACCAGCGCTTCTCGCCGCTCGATTCCTGGCCGGACAACGCCAATCTCGACAAGGCCCGGCGCCTGTTGTGGCCGGTCAAGAAGAAATACGGCAACAAGGTCTCCTGGGCCGATCTGATGATCCTCGCCGGCAACGTTGCCTACGAATCGATGGGCCTGAAGACGTTCGGCTTCGGCTTCGGCCGCGAGGACATCTGGCACCCGGAGAAGGACGTCTATTGGGGTGCCGAGAAGGAGTGGCTGGAACTCAGCGACAGCCGCTACGACAACGTCGAAGACCCCTCGACCATGGCGAACCCGCTGGCCGCCGTCCAGATGGGCCTCATCTACGTCAACCCGGAAGGCGTCAACGGCCGCCCGGATCCGATGAGGACGGCCGCGCAGGTGCGCGAGACCTTTGCCCGCATGGCGATGAACGACGAGGAAACCGTCGCGCTCACAATCGGCGGCCATACCGTCGGCAAGACCCACGGCAATGGCGACGCCGGCGTGCTCGGTGCGGAGCCCGCGGCCGGCGAACTCGAGGCGCAGGGCTTCGGCTGGGGCAATCCGAACCAGAACGGCAAGGCGAGCCTTGCAGTCACCTCCGGTCTTGAGGGCGCTTGGACCTCAAATCCGACCCGATGGGATATGGGCTATTTCGACATGCTGCTCGACCATGAATGGGAGCAGAAGCGAAGCCCGGCGGGCGCAGCCCAGTGGATGCCGGTCGACATCAAGGAAGAGGATATGCCGGTCGATGTCGACGATCCGTCGGTGCGCCGCATGCCGATGATGACCGACGCCGACATGGCGATGAAGGTGGACCCGGCCTACCGCGCCATCATGGAGCGTTACCGGGCCGATCCGGCGCTGTTCAACGACGCCTTTGCCCGCGCCTGGTTCAAGCTGACCCACCGCGACATGGGCCCGAAGGCCCGCTATTTCGGTCCGGAAGTTCCCGCAGAGGATCTCCTCTGGCAGGACCCGGTCCCGGCTGGAGCGACCGGCTACGATGTCGATGCGGTCAAGGCGAGGATCGCTGCCAGCGGCCTCAGCATCGCCGAGATGGTTTCGACCGCCTGGGACAGCGCGCGCACCTACCGCGGCTCCGACATGCGCGGCGGCGCCAACGGCGCCCGCATCCGGCTTGCTCCGCAGAAGGACTGGCGCGGCAACGAGCCGGAGCGGCTGGCCAAGGTGCTCGCGGTCCTCGAGCCGATCGCCCAGGAGACCGGCGCCAGCATGGCCGACGTCATCGTGCTCGCGGGCAATCTCGGCATCGAGCAGGCCGCCAAGGCTGCCGGCCACGGCATCGTGGTGCCGTTCGCGCCCGGCCGCGGCGATGCGACGGACGAGATGACCGACGCCGAGTCGTTCGAGGTGATGGAGCCGGTCGCCGACGGCTACCGCAATTGGCTGAAGCGGCCCTACGTCGTGAGCCCGGAAGAGCTGATGCTCGACCGCACTCAGCTGATGGGCCTGACCGCGCCGGAGATGACGGTGCTCATCGGCGGCATGCGTGTGCTCGGCACCAATTATGGCGGCACCAAGCATGGCGTCTTCACCGATCGCGAGGGCGCGCTGACGAACGACTTCTTCGTCAACCTCACCGACATGGCGAACAAGTGGGTGCCGCGCGACAAGGGCATCTACGAGATCCGCGACCGAAAGACCGACGCCGTGAAGTGGACCGCGACGCGCGTCGATCTCGTCTTCGGGTCGAACTCGGTCCTTCGCGCCTATGCCGAGGTCTATGCCCAGGACGACAGCGAGGCGAAGTTCGTCAAGGATTTCGTCGCGGCCTGGACCAAGGTCATGAACGCCGACCGGTTCGACCTCGTCTCCTAGCCGAACGCGGTCAAACCCCATCCCGGCGCCCGCGCCGGGATGGGCTGCCGAACGTGCCGGGCGTCTCCGGCGTTCGTGCACCCGGCGCTTCTCATCAAACTGCTGTGCAAGAAATGGTGCTGCCGGACAGGATTGAACTGTCGACCTCTCCCTTACCAAGGGAGTGCTCTACCACTGAGCTACGGCAGCAGGCCGGCCGGCGGAAAACGCGCTTGGCGACGGGCGCGACTAGTGCCATAGCCGCTATTTGCTGGCAACCTCGCTGAGGGCCGTCTAGGCGCGAGAAAATGATCGGCGAAAGCGACAGCGAAACGAACGGGGGCGGCAAGCCTGGCGAGCCTTCGGCGCCAGCAGATGAACGGCGGCGGAAGCTGTCGGAGGCGCTTCGCCGCAACCTCAGGCGGCGCAAGGATGCCGGCCGCACCCGTGACGACCACGATCAGGCTGGCGGCACGGCGCAGAAGCCGTCCACCGGATCGCCTTGAGACGGCCCCGTTCGCGGCGTAAACGGGCAGGATTCGGCGCAAACGCCGATTCGGCGGAGGAGAGCTCGTGGACCAGATCAGGATAACCGGCGGTGCGCCGCTCAACGGACGGATCGCCGTGTCGGGCGCCAAGAATGCCGCTCTGCCGCTGATGATCGCGAGCCTCCTCACCGAGGAGACGCTGACGCTGGAGAACGTCCCGCGGCTGGCCGATGTGGCGCTGCTCAAGCGCATCCTCGGCAATCACGGCGTCGACCACTCGGTCGACGGCAAGCGCGCCGGGCAGGACGCCCTTTCCGGCGAAACGCTTCACCTCTCCGCCGGCGAGATCGTCGACACGACCGCGCCCTATGATCTCGTCTCGCGCATGCGCGCCAGCTTCTGGGTCATCGGTCCGCTTCTCGCCCGCACCGGCGAGGCCCGTGTCTCGCTCCCCGGCGGGTGCGCGATCGGCACGCGGCCGGTCGACTTCTTCATCGACGCGCTGCGCGACCTCGGCGCGGATATCGACATCGACGCGGGCTATGTCGTCGCCTCGGCCAGGAACGGCCTCAGGGGAGGGCGTGTGCGCTTCCCGCATTCGAGCGTCGGTGCCACCCATGTCGCTCTGATGGCGGCCGCGCTGGCGCGCGGCGAGACCGTCATCGAGAACGCCGCCCGCGAGCCGGAGGTGACCGATCTCGCTGCCTGCCTCACCAAAATGGGCGCGGAGATCGAAGGGGCGGGTTCCTCGACGATCCATATTCAGGGCGTCGAGCGGCTGGGCGGGACCAGCCATCCGGTTCTTGCGGACCGGATCGAAACGGGCACCTATGCCTTCGCCGTCGCCATGACCGGCGGCGACGTCGTGCTGGAGGGCGCCCGCGCCGACCTTCTTGAGGCGCCGCTCGAAACGCTCCGTCAGATCGGGGCCGGCGTCGATGTCACGAACGAAGGCATCCGCATCACCCGCAACGGGAGCGGCCTCGCCCCCGTCGACGTCACGACGGAGCCGTTTCCCGGCTTCCCCACCGACCTCCAGGCGCAGCTGATGGCGCTGGTCTGCCGCGCCGACGGCACGTCCCATATCCGCGAGACGATCTTCGAGAACCGCTTCATGCACGTTCAGGAATCGGCGCGGTTGGGCGCCGATATCAGCCTCGACGGTCAGGTTGCGACGGTGGCGGGCGTGCGTCGGCTGAAGGGCGCGCCGGTGATGGCGACCGATCTCCGCGCGTCGGTGTCGCTGGTCATTGCCGGTCTGGCGGCCGAGGGCGATACCCTCGTCAATCGCGTCTATCATCTCGACCGCGGCTTCGAGCGGCTGGAGGAAAAGCTCGGCCGCTGCGGCGCCGAGATCGAGCGCATCGCGGCCTAGCGCATCTCCGGCGATTGAAATCGTCGCCGGACCCGCCTAACTGTGCGGCGGACCTTGCGTTTTTCCCTGCCGATCATGCCGACCGCTCCCGATCTGAAGCTTGCCGCGCTCGACGCCGAGGATCTCGTTGTCGTCTCGGCGCATGTTCAGGACGCGATCCTTCGCGTCGGCGACTTGTTGTGGAGCCCGTCGAAGAAGCGTTTCGCCTTGGCGATGAACCGCTTCGCCTGGGAGGCGAAATCCGGCCGCCGCAAGTCCTATGAGCGGCGGCGCTCGGCCATGCATTTCGACAGGGTGGTCGGCGTGAAGTCAATCGGTGTGGACCGTGGCAAGCCGGACAACATCCTTTCCTTGCTGGCGATCGAATATGCGCCGGCCGAGGCACCGGCGGGCGAAATCAAACTCGTCTTCGCCGGTGGTGCGGAGATCAGCCTCGCCGTCGAATGCATAGAGGCCCAGCTCGCCGACCTCGGCGCCGCCTGGGAGACGCGCGCGAAACCGGCGCACAATCCGGCCGCCGGCGGGGCCTTGGCGGATTGAGCCGGCCGCGCCTTTCGGCCAGATTGCCGTGATGCCGACGCGGCTCGCCCATGACGATGAGGGATTTGAGGACGGATTCCGCGCCCTTCTGGCCGCGCGCGCGTCCGCCACCGATGTCCGCGACCAGGTCGCTGCGATCATCGCGGAAGTGCGTGAGCGCGGCGATGAGGCCGTGGCGGACCATACGAGCCGCTTCGACCGCTTCGCCGTCGAGCCCGATGAACTGCGGATCGCAACGGATGAGATCGACGCGGCGGCCGACGCCATCGACGGCGACCTCGCCGAGGCGCTTCGTCTGGCGCGCGACCGGATCGAGGCGCATCACCGTCGCCAGCTTCCCGCGGACGACCGCTACAGCGACGGTTTGGGCGTCGAACTCGCCAGCCGCTGGACACCGATCGGCGCCGTCGGGCTCTACGTTCCGGGCGGCACGGCGGCCTATCCGAGTTCGGTGCTGATGAACGCGGTGCCGGCGAAGATCGCCGGCGTCGGGCGCATCGTCATGGTCGTGCCGACCCCCGACGGACGCGCCAATCCGCTGGTTCTCGCCGCGGCCCGGCTCGCCGGCATCGACGAGATCTACCGCATCGGAGGCGCCCAGGCGGTGGCTGCGCTCGCCTACGGCACGGCAACCGTCGCACCTGTCGACAAGATCGTCGGACCGGGCAACGCCTATGTCGCGGAGGCGAAACGTCAGGTCTTCGGCACGGTCGGCATCGACTCGATCGCCGGCCCTTCCGAGGTCCTCATCATCGGCGACGGCTCGGCCAACCCGGAATGGATCGCGGCCGACCTGCTGGCCCAGGCGGAGCACGACACGGCGGCGCAGGCCGTGCTGATCACCGATTCAACGGAGCTCGCGGATGCCGTTGCGACCGCGGTCAAAGGGCAGCTGAAGAACCTCGCGCGCAGCGAGATCGCAGGGGCAAGCTGGCGCGACCACGGCGCCATCATCGTCGCTCCGCTGAGTCGCGCCGCCGAGTTCGCCAACCGCATCGCCGCCGAGCATGTCGAGCTGCACCTTGCCGATCCGGACGCCGTTCTGGAGACCATCGTCAACGCCGGCGCGATCTTCGTCGGGCCCCATACCCCTGAGGCGATCGGCGATTATGTCGGCGGCTCGAACCACGTTCTGCCAACCGGTCGCGCGGCCCGCTTCTCGTCGGGGCTTTCGGTGCTCGATTTCATGAAACGGACGTCGATCTTGCGATGCGGCGCCGACCAGCTGAACGCCCTTGGACCATCGGCCATCACGCTGGCGGAGGCCGAAGGGCTCGGCGCGCACGCCCGATCCGTGGCGATCCGGCTCAATCGAAGCTAGCGGACAACCGCCCGCGGGACTTGCGCCAGGCCGTGGCAACCCTCATATGGCGGCACTCGCCGTAGCGCCGCCGGAGTTCACATCAGCAGCGCGATCAACTACCGTCCGCCGGCCCGGCGGAGCGCAGTCAGGAATTGGATGCCTAAAGAAGAGATCATCGAGTTTCCCGGTGTCGTCACCGAACTCCTTCCCAACGCCACCTTCCGTGTGAAGCTGGAGAACGACCACGAGATCATCGCCCATACGGCCGGGCGGATGCGAAAGAACCGCATCCGGGTTCTCGCCGGCGACAAGGTCCTGGTCGAGATGACGCCCTACGATCTGACCAAAGGCCGGATCACCTACCGGTTCAAGTAGGCCGGCGGCAGGTCGCCCACGGGATCGGCCGATGAGCGCAAACCACAAGCTGATCCTGGCGTCGGGTTCTCCGCGCCGCCTGCAACTTCTCTCCCAGATCGGCATCGAGCCGGACCATATCCTGCCGACCGGCATCGACGAGACGCCGCAGCGGGGCGAGGTGCCGCGCAATCTCGCGCAGCGTCTGGCCCGGCAGAAGGCCGATGCCGCCCGAGCGACCGCCGAGCGCGACGAGGATCTGAAGGGCGCCTACATCCTCGCGGCCGACACGATCGTTTGCGTGGGACGCCGCGTGCTGCCACAGGCGGAACGACTCGAAGAGGCCGAGCACTGCCTCGCAACGCTCTCCGGCAAGGGACACCGTGTCTATTCGGCGGTCGTTCTGATGACGCCATCGGGCAAGCAGCGCCTGCGCCTGGTCGAGACACGGATCAAGTTCAAATCGCTCTCGGCAAAGGACCGCGAATTCTACATCGGCTCGGGCGAATGGCGCGGCAAGGCGGGCGGATACGCCATCCAGGGTATCGCCGGCAGCTTCGTCCAGCGGCTGGTCGGCTCCTATTCCAGCGTCGTCGGCCTGCCGCTCTATGAAACGATGTCGCTCCTGGTCGGCGAGGGCTTCGAGGTTCACCGCAACTGGATCGTCGGGCGGACGGTATGAGCGTGACGGGAAGCGGCAAGGCCGACGTCGTCAAACTCCGCCCGCAGCGGCCCTGTCCGATCTGCGGCAAGCCGTCGATGCGCGATACCTATCCGTTCTGCTCCGAGCGCTGCCGCGACCGCGACCTTCACCGCTGGCTGTCGGGCACCTACGCGATTCCCGTCGTCGAGGAGGACGGTGCGGACGATGAAGGAGAGGGCTAGGGCTCGGACGCCAGCGCCCGTTCGATCCGCTCGACGCCGCCCCTGATCATCCTCACCAATCCTTCGTCGACGGTGCCCGACAAGGCGGTACGGGCCTCGCGGGCATGGTGCCTTGCCGCTTCGGCGTCCCCCATGAGCCGGTAGTCCTCGGCAAGATTGAGATGGAGCGAGGGGTAGAAGCAGCGAAGGTTCGCGATACCGCCTCCTGGACGCGCCGCATGTCGATTGCGCCGCTCATTCCGCCAGCGCCGCGATCTCGGCGCGAAGGATGTCGATCCCGGCGCCTGTCTCTGCCGACGTCACGATGACTTCCGGATGCGCCGCGGCGCGCTTGGCAATGGCCCTGGTGACGCCTTCAACGACGTCGGCCAATTCGCCGGCCTTCGGCTTGTCGGCCTTGGTGAGGACGATCTGGTAGGAGACGGCCGACTGGTCGAGGAGATCAAGCACGCCGAGGTCGTTGGGCTTCAGCCCGTGGCGGCTGTCGACGAGAACGTAGACGCGGCGAAGATTGGGCCGGCCGCGGAGATAGTCGAGGATGACCCGGTTCCACGCCGCCGACTGCGCCTTCGATGCCCGCGCATAGCCATAGCCGGGCATGTCGACGATCGTCAGACCCGGCTCGGACTCGAAAAGGTTGAGTTCGCGCGTGCGGCCCGGCGTATTGGACGTCCGCGCCAGGCTCTTCTGCCCGACAAGGGCGTTCAGCAGCGACGACTTGCCGACATTGGAGCGGCCGGCGAAAGCGAGCTCGATCCCCTCCGCCGGCGGCAACTGTTCCGGCTTGGCGACGCCAAGCAGGAACTGCCACGGCTTGGCGAACAGCAGCCGTCCGGCTTCAAGCTGCGCTGCCGTGAAATCGTCGTCCGGCGTCGGCGCGTCCGTCACTCGGCTCGCTCCAGCGCTGTAACGTCGCCGGCGCGGAGGAGATCGACATTGCGCGTGACCTTGTCGATGTCCCAGTTCCACCAGGCCAACGCGAGAAGGCGCTGGACATCGCCATCGGCAAAGCGCGTACGCATGACCCGAGCCGGGTTGCCGGCGACGACCGCATAGGGCGGGACGTCTTTCGCAACCGTCGCGCCAGTGCCGATCACTGCGCCATCGCCGATGGTGATACCGGGCAGGATCGTTGCGCCCATGCCGATCCACACATCATTGCCGACGACCGTGTCGCCGCGCGTCTCACGTAAATAGCTCGTCACATCGAAACCCTCCGCCCATTCGCCACCGAAGATCTGGAACGGAAATGTCGAGATTCCGGCCAGCGAATGATTGGCGCCGTTCATGATGAAGCGCGCCCCCGTGGCGATGGCGCAGAACCTCCCGATGATGAGCCGATCGCCGAGGAACTCATAGTGATAGAGCACGCACTTCTCGGCGAAACGCTCCGGTTCGATCGGATCGTCATAGTAGGTGTATTCGCCGATTTCGATGTTCGGCGCATCCACCACCGCCTTGAGGAAGCAGACGCGCGGGGCCGCCTCGACCGGCGCGGGGTTCAACGGATCCGGCCCCGGCATGGCGGGCTCCTCAAATAGAGACGATCGGCTGTGGCCGGCCTTGCTAGGCGCTCGATCGCCGACGATCAAGCGCGGAGCAACGCCTCGAGCGTCTCCAGCCGGTCGGCTTCGCGCGGCGGCTTGTCCCAACGGAGCCGCGATATCCGCGGAAATCGCATGGCGACGCCGGACTTGTGTCGGGTCGAGCGGTTGAGCCCGTCAAAGGCGACTTCGAAGACGAGCCCGCGGTCGGGGTCGTGCAGCACTTCGCGGACGGGCCCGAAGCGCGCCGTTGTGTGGTTGCGCACGAAGCGATCGATCTCGGCGAGCTCCTCGTCGGTGAAGCCGAAATACGCCTTGCCGACCGGCACGAGTTCCTCGGCTCCGTCGGCTTCGCGCCAGACCCCGAACGTGTAGTCGGAGTAGTAGGACGACCGCTTGCCGTGGCCGCGCTGCGCGTACATCAGCACCGCGTCGA
>CAZSXA010000071.1:0-10693 GCA_964611195.1 uncultured Bauldia sp. | reverse complement strand
AATGCCGATCCTGAGGCCCTTCACGCCGCGCTCGATGGCCGCTTCGAAATCGGGGACGGCGAGGTCGGCGGATGTCGTGTCGAGCGGATCGTGGCCCGCCATCTCGCGAAGGAGGATCGCGGAGTCGCGGACGGTCCGCGCGATCGGCCCGGCCTGATCGAGCGATGAGGCAAACGCGATGATGCCGAGGCGCGAGCAGCGACCATAGGTCGGCTTCACGCCGACCGTGCCGGTGAACGCCGCCGGCTGGCGGATCGAACCGCCGGTGTCGGTGCCGGTGGCGGCGGCGCAGAGCTGGGCGGCGACGGCCGCCGCGGACCCGCCCGAGGAGCCGCCGGGCACGAGATCACCGTCGGACCCCTTTGCCCGCCACGGATTGAGCACGGGTCCGTAATAGGAGGTCTCGTTTGATGAGCCCATTGCGAACTCGTCCATATTGAGCTTGCCGAGCATCACCGCGCCGGCGTCCCATAACTTCGCAGTGACGGTGGATTCGTAGTGCGGTTTGAAGTGCTCGAGGATGTGGCTCGCCGCCTGGCTGTGCGCGCCTTCGGTGCAGAAGAGGTCCTTGACGCCGAGCGGGATGCCGTCGAGCGCCCTCGCCTCGCCGGCGGCGATCCGCTTGTCCGACTCGGCCGCCTGGTCCCGCGCGCGCTCGGCCGTGACCGAGACATAGGCGTTGAGCGCGCCGGACGCCTCGATCGCGGCGAGGTAGGCATCGGCGAGTTCGACAGCGGTGAACTCCTTGGCTCTGAGGCCGGCCGATGCGTCGGCGACGGAGAGTGCGGTGAGCTCGCTCATGCGGCGGTCTCCTCGGCCAGGTCGCGGGCGTAGAACACCGATGTCGGCCAGTCCGGATAGCCGAGAACCGGGCCGCACCGAGCAAAGCCGAACTTCTCGTAGACACGCCAGGCCGCATGGTGACGGTCGCCGGTTTCAAGCACGAGCCGCCGAACACCCTTGGCCCGCGCCTCGTCGAGGATCGCCCCAAGGATCAGGCTGCCCGTCCCTCGCCCCTGCCGATCCGGCCGCACATACATGCGCTTCACCTCGCCGACTGCATCGGGATGAAGACGGAGCGCACCCAAGCCAATCGCCGCGCCGCCGGACCGGGCGACAAACACGGTCGCCTCGGCGGCCAGCTGATCCGCGCTCATGTGATGGCACTGCTCGCGCGGTGTCAGCGTGAAGAGATACGCCTCGAGCTCGGCGATCATCGACCGGACGTCGAGCTGGTCGGCAGGCTCGACGGCGATGCTCACCGGCTGCGCGGAAGCGATGTCGGCGAGCACTATTCCACCACCTTCGGCACGACGAAGAAGCCGTCTTCATGCAGCGGCGCGTTGGCGACAACATCGTCCGGCCGGTTGCCCGCGGTGACCGCATCGGCGCGCTTCTTCATCGCCATCGGGCGGACCGAGGTCATCGGCTCGACGCCCTCGACGTCGACCTCGGAAAGGTGCTCGACGAAACCGAGAATTTCGTTGAGGGGCTGCTTGAGTGCCTCGGCCTCGTCGTCCGTGACGGCGATGCGGGCAAGGCGCGCGACGCGCTTGACGGTTGCGGTATCGACCGACATCGAAGTCCTCGCGACAATCGGAAAACGGTTGCCGCCTCTTAGCACCGCGCCGAAGCGAGCGGCAACCGGCCACGATTGGCGTTTGCTCGCTGTCGCGATAGGCTTGAGCGGGTAGTTTGCGACCTCCGGAACAGGCCGACAATCTGATGGCTGGTGACGTTGAAGACCGGCTCGAGGCGCTCGGGATCGTTCTGCCGACCCCGGCCGCGCCGGCGGCAAACTACATCCCGGCCGTGGAGGCCGGCGGGCTCCTTTATGTCTCCGGGCAATTGCCGACCGGACCCGAGGGCATCTTCGCCGGCAAGCTGGGGCGGGACTTCCACATCCCTGCCGGACAGGCTGCCGCGCGCCTTGCCGCCATCAACGTGCTGGCCCAGGCCAAGGCCGCGCTCGGCCGGCTCGATCGGATCAGACGCCTCGTCCGCGTCACCGGATTCATCAACGGGACGGCGGATTTTACCGAGCCGCATCAGGTGCTTAACGGCGCTTCGGACTTCTTCGTCGAGGCGCTTGGCGATGCCGGCCGCCACACGCGCAGCGTTATGGTCGCGGTGAGCCTGCCGATGGACGCCGCGGTGCTCGTCGACGCCATCTTCGAGGTCGCGTGACGTCCATGAGCGGCGCGGAACGGGTTCCGGCTTCGGCGTCGGTCCGTGTTCACGGAGCGATCTCGGGCATCGGTCGCGATGCGTGGGACGCGCTCGCGAATCCGGGATGGCCAAGCGAGCGTCCGCTCGACGCTGACGGCGAAGGGCTGCCGCCCTACAACCCGTTCATCAGCTACGATTTCCTCTCCAGCCTCGAAGAATCCGGCTCGGCGACAGAGCGCACCGGCTGGGCGGCCCACCACCTGGTCCTTGAAGGCGCTGGCGGCGCCGTAGCGGCGATGCCGCTCTACCTCAAGCGCCATTCGATGGGCGAGTATGTGTTCGATCACGGATGGGCGGAGGCCTATCAGCGCGCCGGCGGGCGCTATTATCCGAAGCTGCAATCCTCTGTTCCGTTCACGCCGGCGACCGGGCGGCGTCTGCTGACTGCGCCGGGCGAGGATGCGGACGAGAACCAACGCACGCTCGCGATCGCGGCGGCGGAGCTCGCTGGCCGCGAGCATCTTTCCTCAGTCCACGTGACTTTCATGGCCGAGGCCGAATGGGCGCTTTGCGCCAGGCTCGGCTACCTGCAGCGGACCGACCAGCAGTATCACTTCGTCAATCGCGGCTATCGCGATTTCGCGGACTTCCTCGACAGCCTCGTGTCACGAAAGCGGAAAGCGCTGAGGCGCGAGCGCCGCGAGGCGGTTGAGGCCGGGCTCGAGATCGAGCTCCTCACCGGCAGCGATCTCACCGAAGCCGCGTGGGACGCGTTCTTCGCCTTCTACCGGGACACCGGCAGCCGCAAATGGGGGCGGCCCTATCTCAACCGCGCCTTCTTCTCGCTGATCGGCGAGCGGATGGCGGACCGCGTGCTCCTCGCCCTCGCCCGAAATGGCGACCGCTACGTTGCCGGTGCCCTCAATTTCATCGGCTCCGACACCCTCTTCGGCCGCTATTGGGGGATGACCGAGTTCCACCGGTTCCTTCATTTCGAGCTCTGCTACTACCGGGCGATCGACTGGGCGGTTGAGCGCGGTCTCGCCCGCGTCGAGGCCGGCGCGCAGGGCGAGCACAAAGTCGCGCGCGGCTACGAGCCGACCACGACGCGTTCGGCGCACTGGATTTCCGACCGCCAGTTCCGCGAGGCGGTCGCCAACTATCTCCGCCAGGAACGGGAGTATGTGGCGATGGAAGGCCAGGCGCTCGCCGAGCACATGCCGTTCCGCAAGGGCGACTAGGCCGCCGACATCCGTTCGAGGATGGCGTCCTCGGAGCGGCGAGCGAGCACGAGCACCGAAACTGCGACGACCGCCGGAATCCACGCGGCTCCGAGACCGGCGACCGCCATGCCGGCCGTTGCGGCAATGGCCATGCTGGTGAGCAGTTCGAGAAGATTGGCGCCGAGCGTCGACGCCCAGGAGCGGCGATAGTCGGAGCGCTTTGACGGCTTCTGCAGCCACAGATTGATCATCGTCGCCGACCAGGCGGAGGCGACGGCGGCCAGAGCGCCGACCGCCGCGCCGGTGACGTCGACAAAGGCAAACGCCACCATCAAAGGCAGAACAAGCACGATCGGCACGATGAGCGATGCGGCCAGCTTTGCCCGCCAGAATGCGCGCATCTTGACCGGCGCCGAGGCCAGCAACTGTGGCGCATCTTCGGCCGAGATAGCGATCCAGGCGACGCTGCCGGCGAGTTGTCCGGCCAGCAATGAAGCCGCCCCGGCGACCAGCGCGGGCATGAAGTCGGCGCTGTCGCCGGTGTCGGTCAGTATGATGAGCGCAAGCGGCACGAGGTAGAACACCCGTAGCAGCACCTGTGAGATCAGGCCCGGATCGCGGAACAGCATCCGCATCTCCTTGGCCAGTGTGGCGCGAAAGATCGAGCCGCCGAAACGAGCGTCCTCGCGCCCGCGACGGCGTCTTGCCGTATCCGCTCCAGACGCGGCCGCGGCGTCGCTCGCAAAGCGTCGCCCCACCCAGGCGGCGATCAGGGCGAATACAGCGACCGCGAACGCGGAGACACCAAGGAGCGGGAGCGGCGCGCCGAGGACGGCTTCGGCCGGCCACATCGCAGGTCCCGGCAAGCTGTCGCGGTCAAGCAGCCAGGAAAACATCCCGACGCCCGGCGGATTGTCTTCGTCGCGAATGATGAGACCCGGTATCTGCGCCGCCAGCACGAAGGCGGCGCCAGCCACCGCGGCGATCACCTGCGCCACCGTCCGAGTCCGGCGCGGGCCAATCGATGAGAACAGGCTGATCGCGATGACAAGCCCGACTGCCGTTGCAATCAGCGCCAGGGCACCGATGACGACGAGTACGGCAAGCACGTTCGGGTGGCCGCCGACAATCGCCATCGGCAATGCGATCGGCGCGGAAATCGCCCAGAAAAGGAGGGCCGGGTTCACCGCCATCGCAAGTGCACGAACGGTCAGGATCCGCCGCGGCGGCACGGGCGAGGATAGGAGCAAATCAAGATCGCCACGGTCGTAGAAGGCGTCGACCGCCATGACCAATGTCTGCGACAGCATCAATGTGAAGATGAGGACGAGGCCGGCGTCGATGAGGAACGCCAGAACCGGCGTCGCCGCGATCTCGACATCGCGCAACTCCAAGGCGATTGGAACGCCGACGAACAGCGTTGCGGCGAGAATTACGGCGACAGCGATCAGTGGCGCAGGGACGTTGCGCCGCCGCTTCTTCCCGGCCGGCCGCCGCTGCATCCAGGTCCGCCAGGTGACGCGGATCTCGTGCTGAAGGAACCAGAGAATGGAGCCCGGTTGCGCCATCAGGGAATCGACGGTTCGGAGACCAATTGCAGGAACACGTCCTCGAGGCTCGACTGACCGGCGCCGGCGCGGTCGCGGAGTTCGTCGAGCGTGCCTTCAGCCATCAGCTTGCCATTGGCGATGATGCCGATGCGGTCGGCAAGGCGCTCGGCGACCTCAAGGATATGGGTCGTCAGGATCACGGAGTATCCGGCCCTCGCCCGCTCCTGCAGCATGTCTTTCACATGGCGGGCGATCGAAGCGTCGAGGCCGGTCAGGGGCTCGTCGAGCAGCGTCAACTGCGGATCGTGGATCAGCGCGCCCGCTAGCACCGCCTTCTGCTTCATGCCGCGCGAGAATGTCTCGCAGCGATCGCCGCGATTGTCCCAAAGCTCGAGGCCCTTGAGGAGGTCCTCGGCGCGCTCGGCCGCCAGATCGGGCGGGACCGACCACAGCGCCGCGACGAACTCCAAATACTCGAGGACCGTCAGCTTGTCGTAGAGCAGCGGCTCGTCCGGCAGCCAGGCGATCATCTGCTTGGCCCGTTGCGGCTCGGCGCGGGCATCCACGCCGAAAACGCGGATCGCGCCCTCGGTCGGCTCGAGGAGCCCGGCGACCATCCGCATGGTCGTCGTCTTGCCGGCACCGTTGGGGCCGAGCAGCGCATAGAGTTCGCCGGGCCGGATCGTCAGGTCGAGGTCGTGAACGACCGGGTGCTCGACATAGACCTTGGTCAGGCCGCGTAGTTCGAGCGGCTGTGCGCCGCGCTGGCGGCTGTCGGCAAGCTGATCCATGGCGGGCTCCCGCTCGAATGCGTCGCTGCGGCTGCGGAAGGCCGCAGAGCCCGCGTTCGGCGGAACCCTACAGCACCAACCCTTTAGTCGGCCTTAAGCGGCACCTTGGGGACGAGTCCCTTGCGTGGGCCGGCCGAAGGGCTGCCACCGCCCTTGGGCGCGCTACCGGTCGGCTTCTTCGTCGGACGACGCCGCGGCCGCGCGCGCCGCTTGCGCGGCGTCGGCTCAGGCTTCGGGCGGACCGGCGCCTCGTCGACGATGTCGAGCTGCAACGCCGCATCCTCGCCCTCGCCCTTGACGGTGACCCGCACCGTGCCGCCGACCTTGAGCTTGCCGAACAGCACCTCGTCAGCCAGCGGCTGCTTGATGTGCTCCTGGATCACCCGCGCCAGAGGTCGTGCGCCCATGCGGCTGTCGTAGCCCTTCTTTGCGAGCCATTCGACTGCCTCGTCGGAAAGGTCGAAGAGGACGCCACGATCGGATAGCTGGGCCTCGAGCTGGAGGACGAACTTGCGGACAACCTGATGCACGACCTCGGGCGGCAAGTCGCCGAACGGGACGATAGCATCGAGGCGGTTGCGGAACTCCGGCGCGAAGAGGCGGTCGATCGCCTCCATGTCCTCGCCCTCGCGCTTCGTCGTCGTGAAGCCCATGGCCGGCTTGGCCATGTCGGCGGCGCCGGCATTCGTTGTCATGATGAGGATGACGTTGCGGAAATCGACCTGCTTGCCGTTGTGATCGGTCAGCTTGCCATGATCCATGACCTGCAGAAGGATGTTGAAGAGGTCCGGATGCGCCTTCTCGATCTCGTCGAGCAAGAGCACGCAATAGGGGTGCTGATCGACGCCGTCGGTCAGAAGGCCGCCCTGGTCGAAACCGACATAGCCCGGAGGCGCGCCGATCAGCCGCGAGACGGTGTGCCGCTCCATGTATTCCGACATATCGAAACGCAGCAGTTCGACGCCGAGCGACGCCGCCAGCTGACGCGCAACCTCGGTCTTGCCGACGCCGGTCGGGCCGGAGAACAGGTAGTTGCCGATCGGCTTCTCCGGCTCGCGAAGGCCGGCACGCGACAGCTTGATCGCCGAGGCGAGCCGCTCGATCGCCGCGTCCTGGCCGTAGACCATGCGCTTCAGCGTTGCCTCGAGGTTCTGTAGGACCTCGGCATCGTTCTTCGAAACGCTCTTCGGCGGGATCCGGGCCATCGTCGCGATGGTGGTCTCGATCTCCTTCACGCCGATCGTCTTTCGCCGCTTGGAATCGGGCAGCAACATCTGCGAGGCGCCGCTCTCGTCGATGACGTCAATGGCCTTGTCGGGGAGCTTGCGGTCGTTGATGTAGCGCGCCGACAGTTCGACGGCGGTCTTGATCGCGTCGTTGGTGAAGCGAACCTTGTGGAAGTCCTCGAAATACGGCTTCAGGCCACGAAGGATATCGATCGCATCCGACACGGTCGGCTCGTTGACGTCGATCTTCTGGAAACGACGGACGAGCGCGCGATCCTTCTCGAAGAACTGCCGGTATTCCTTGTAGGTCGTGGAGCCGATACAGCGGATCGTGCCGCCCGCGAGCGCCGGCTTCAAAAGATTCGAAGCATCCATCGCGCCACCCGACGTCGCACCGGCACCGATGACGGTGTGGATCTCGTCGATGAACATGATCGCGCCGGGATACTCCTCGATCTCCTTCACCACCTGCTTGAGGCGCTCCTCGAAGTCGCCGCGATAGCGCGTGCCGGCAAGAAGGGCGCCCATGTCGAGCGCGAAGATCGTGGAGTCCTTCAGGACAGCCGGCACGTCTTCTTCGACGATGCGCATGGCGAGGCCTTCGGCGATGGCTGTCTTGCCGACGCCGGGATCGCCAACGAAGAGCGGATTGTTCTTCTGTCGACGGCACAGCACCTGGATCGTCCGATGCAGCTCGGAATCGCGGCCGATCAGCGGGTCGATGCGACCGGCCTTCGCCTTCTCATTGAGATTGACGCAATAGGCGTCGAGCGCGTCGGCCTTCTTCTTGGAGTCGCCGCGTCCGTCGACGGTGGCGGCATCGTCGTCGACGCCGCGCACCGGGCGCGACTCCGACATGCCGGCGCGCTTGGCTATGCCGTGGCTGATGTAGTTCACGGCGTCGTAGCGCGTCATGTCCTGCTCCTGCAGGAAATAGGCGGCATGGCTTTCGCGCTCGGCGAAGATCGCGACAAGGACATTGGCGCCGGTCACTTCCTCGCGACCGGACGACTGGACGTGGATCACGGCGCGCTGGATGACGCGCTGGAAGCCAGCGGTCGGCTTGGAATCCTCGTCGCCCTCGGCAGCGAGATTGGCGAGTTCGGTGTCGATGTATTCCGTGAGGCTGCGTCGCAGGACGTCGATGTCGACATTGCAGGCGCGCATCACGGCGGCGGCGTCCTGATCGTCGATCAGCGCCAGGAGCAAATGCTCCAAAGTCGCATATTCCTGGTGACGCTCATTGGCGAGCGACAAGGCGTGGTGCAACGCCTTCTCGAGGCTACGGGAGAACGACGGCACGTACGATCCTCACTTCTTCTCCATCACGCACTGCAAAGGATGCTGGTGCTTGCGTGCAAAGTCCATAACTTGTGTGACCTTCGTCTCGGCCACTTCGAAGGTGTAGACGCCGCACTCACCCACTCCATGTTGGTGAACATGGAGCATGATTCTAGTGGCGTCCTCGCGGCTCTTCTGAAAGAACCGCTCCAGCACGTGCACGACGAATTCCATCGGGGTGTAGTCGTCGTTGAGAAGCAGCACGCGGTAGAGGCTGGGCCGCTTCGTCTTCGGCCGGGTTTTGGTGGCAACGCCGACGTTGTTGTCGTCATCGTCCGATCGGCGCATGGGATCGTCACCTGAACTTGGTCTCGTGCCAGAATGCAGACACTCGGTATCCTTCGCAATCCTCTCGGCCGTGTCTCCGCGGCCACGGCCGCGACAGTGACGGTCTCTGCGGTGCCAATCATATCGGCAGGCGCCCGCCCTGCGTCCACCCCAATGGGTAAAAACAACTCGACCCAACCGACTGCATATGTGCACCGTCACGCGTCGGGAGTTGAATCAATTTACGCTTTTGTAACGGCGTTGGCCTAGTTTCCCGTGTCGCGATGGGTGGTCGCGGTCACGCGTGGCCGGGCCCCGATCGCAGAGAAAATCATCGACCTGCACGTCGGTCCGGCTGCGGCCTCGCGCCGCGGAGGGTCGGAGTGCGCGCGCCATCCAGGCCAGAGCGGCGGCTGAGGGATGGCACGGGAAACGGTGCGGAGGCTTGTTGTGCGGGTTGGAGTTGGCAAGCGGCTTGTGAGGCTCGTCGTCGCCGCCGTCATCGCGGTTACAACCTGGTTCGTCTATCCGGCAACAGCCGAAGCCAACGACAATTACGCGGCGATCGTGGTCGACGCGAATACCGGCGAGGTTCTCTTCTCCCGCAACGCGGACCTATCGCGCTACCCGGCCTCGCTGACCAAGATGATGACGCTCTACCTCATTTTCGAGGATCTGGAGCGTGGCAAGATCAGCCTCAACTCACGGCTCTCGGTCTCCCGCAACGCAGCCAATCAGGCGCCGTCGAAGCTCGGTCTCAGCGTCGGATCGACCATTCGTGTCGAGGACGCGATCCTCGCGCTCGTCACCAAGTCGGCGAACGACGTCGCGATGGTGGTCGCGGAGAACCTTTCAGCCAGTGCCGACGCGTTTGCCTACCGCATGACGCAGACGGCCCGCTCGCTCGGCATGAACTCGACCGTGTTTCGCAACCCGCACGGCCTGCCGAACAGCGGCCAAGTGACCACTGCGCGCGATATGTCGATCCTCGGCCGCGCCCTCTACGACCGCTTCCCGCAGTACTACGGCTACTTCTCCGTCGAGCGCTTCACCTGGAACGGCACGACCTACGGCAACCACAACAATCTGCTCGGCGTCGTCGACGGCGTGAACGGTATCAAGACGGGCTACATCCGCGCCTCCGGGTTCAACCTCGTGACCTCCGTGCAGCGCGGCAACCGCTACGTCGTTGCCGTGGTCATGGGCGGCATCACGGCCGCCTCGCGCGACGCCCACATGGCCGAACTCCTTGACACCTATTTGCCGCGCGCGACCACGGGCCCGAGGACAGCGCCGCTGGTGGTCGCGAGTCCGGCCGACCTCGTCCCGGTGCCGCTTCCAAGGCCGAACCCGGCCCGCACCGACCCGATCATGACCGCCGCAATTCCGACATCCGAGCCCGCTCCGGCTCCTGCCCCGGCGATCGTTCCGCCGGCTCCGGTCGGCGAAGTCGCTGCCGTCGTCGAGCCGCCGGCGCAAGGCGACTTCGATCCCGGCTGGTCGATCCAGATCGGCGCCTTCCCGAACGAGGCCGCGGCGCTTCAGCGGCTGGACGCGGCGCGCGCACTTGAGGCCGCATTGCTCGCCAATGCCTCGCCCTACACGCAGCCGGTCGACGTCAACGGCACCACACTTATCCGCGCCCGCTTCGCCGGCTTCGCCACCAACGAGGCCGCTCAGCAGGCGTGCTCGCGGTTCGTCTCGCATGGCATGGATTGCTTCGTGCCGTAGGGGCCGAGTTGAGACTTTGTTCAGGATAACCGGGATATCAGGACGCTAGCGATGTTTGCCGAGAAGCCGCTCTTTCGCCTGGTTGATCCGAGCGGCAAGGAAGGTCGAGCCGCCCTGGTCGGGGTGGACGCCTTTCAGCAGCCGACGGTGGGCCGCCCTGACTTCCGCCTCGGTGGCGCCGGGCGAAAGGCCAAGGATCTCATAGGCCTCCTCATCAGTCATGGCGCTCGGATCCGCCGCGCTGCCCGTCCCCGATGCGTCGTCGTCCTCTCGGTCCTCGCGCCAACCGGGGAATCGGCGGTCGATATAAGCTTCGAGTAGCGCCCGGGAGTCCGGGTCGCCGGCGACCTCCTCATAGAGATCGCGAAGCTCGCTCTCGTCGAGATCGTCGAGTT
>CAZSXA010000070.1:0-10866 GCA_964611195.1 uncultured Bauldia sp. | reverse complement strand
ACAAGGAGTTCGGCATCGAGTGGGCCGTCGGCGTGATAGGTCATCAGGCCGCTACCGACGTTTGATCCGTCGAGGTTCAACGACTGGTCCCAGAGCGAGCGGGATCGGGCGACGCTTGCGCCGAGATCGACCTGCCAATAGGCACCGGAGAACGGCAGATCGAAGCGCGGGTCGGCGGGCGGCGAGACCACGGCCAGCATGCCGACGGCATCGCGATCGATGCCGGCGATGAGGGCGTCGAGATCGACCGTCAGCTCGTTGACGGCACGACGTTCGACGTGGCGCTCGAAGAGCAAACCGAAACCGATTGCCGCAGCCGTGAGCGCCAGCGCGACCGCGATCGCACCTGCGAGAAACAGGCGAACGCGGATCGATCCGACGGTCACGAACCGGGCTCGTCGGAGATCAGATAGCCGAACCCCCTGCGGGTCTCGATGACGGCGGCGCCAAGCTTCTTGCGGAGCCTGGCGATGACCGCCTCGAGCGCATTCGCCTCGCGGCCGTCGTCGTCGCCGTGGAGGTGCTCCAGAAGTTCGGTCGGCGGCACGACCCGCCCCTTGTGCAACATCAGATAGGCGAGCAGCCGATACTCGAGCGGCGTCAGCTGGCGGGGAACGCCCTCGACGGAAAGGCGCATCTGCCGCTGATCCAGCGTCAAGGGACCGGCCTCCAGCACCGCGGCGGCCTGACCGGCGGCGCGGCGAATGAGGGCGCGGGCGCGGGCGACCAGCTCTTCCATGCGGAAGGGCTTGGGGAGGTAGTCGTCGGCGCCGGCGTCGATCCCCTCGACGCGATCCATCCACGAGCCGCGCGCCGTCAGCACGAGGATCGGCGTGACGAGACCTGCGGTCCGCCAGCGTTTGAGAAGGGTGAGGCCGTCGATCTGGGGCAGACCGAGATCGAGGACGATGAGATCGTAGGTCTCCGTGTCGCCAAGGAACCACGCCGTTTCACCGTCCGTCGCGATTTCCACGCCATAGCCGGCCGCTTCAAGTGCCATTTTGAGATCGGCACTAATGCGCTCCTCGTCCTCGACGACGAGCACGCGCATCAGTCGTCCTCGCCGATCAGCTCGCCGGTCGCGGCGTTGACCAGCCACTCAATGATGCGGCCTGCGGGCGTGCGTACCGCGATCTCATAGACGAACATGCCGTCCTCGCAGTCGAACTCGATCTCGATGATTACGCCGCTAAGCTGTCCCTCCAGCGCCAGTAGAATGTCCTCAAGCGGCAGAATGGCGTCACCCTCCCGGGCCGCGCGAGCCTGCTCGTGGTCGTCGTCATCGGAGCAGAAACTGGAGTTGCCGAAATCGTCGTCGCTGTCGTCGGCGAGAACCGACGCCGTAGCAAGAGCGAGGGCGGCGGCGATCGCGAAGGCGAGGAGGCGGAGTTGTGCGAACATCACGGCAATCTGCCGAAACGTCGCTGACAAATCACTGACATTCGCCGTCAGCCTTCGATCAGCCGCTGAAGCGCAATCTCGGCTCCGTCGATCGGCATCCCGCCGGTCGTTGTGGAGAAGGAGACAAGAGAATGCGCAAGTCACTGATCATTTCTGCCGCCGCCGCGGCCATCGCAGCCCCGATCGCGTTCGCGACGCTCGCGATCGGACAGGGCAACGCCGGCCTCGCTCAAATCCCGGGCGACTGGATGACGACTTCGGCAATCGCCAGCCATCTCGAGGGCGACGGCTGGACAGTGTTCAAGATCGAGGCCGAACTCGGCGAAGGCGTCTACGAGGCGTGCGTCGTCGATGCTGATGGCAACTCGATGGAGCTTGAGCTCGATCCGCTCAGCGGCGCCGTCATCGAAGAAGAAGCCGAATCCTGCCTCGACGACGAGGATCACGATCATGACGAAGACGATGATCGCGATGACGACCGCGATCACGAGAACGAGGAGGACGAACACGAGGCCTCCGACAACTAGGCCGCCGATCGCCCCTACCGACTATCCCGCCCCGGCGCGGTTTCGACCGCGGCGGGGCTAACGCTGTCATGACGGTAAACAAATCACTGCTCGAATGCGGTGGAAAAGCGACAATCTAAAATCTATTGTCTAGCCGGAAAACGAGCATTTCTGCGGCTTTCCGAGCTGCAGTCAAGATGTTCACGAGTAGGTAGTACTAACAAGTTCTAAAACGATACTAGAGATTCGGACTATTGGCTTAACGTCTCCTCATGAGTTCGCCGGTAGAAAGGCGCCAAGCTCGATCAAACAAGAACCGGTCGGGCGAAAAGCTCAAACACACAGGCGATGGAGTCAAAACCAATGAAGAACCTTGTTTCGCGTTTCATGAAGGACGAGTCCGGTGCCACCGCGATCGAGTACGGCCTGATTGCCGTCCTCATCGGTGTTGCCATCATTGCCGGCGCGACCGCGCTCGGTGGTGCTCTCGATGACACCTTCCAGGGTATCGCCGACGACAACTTCTAAGTCGTCGCGTCCCAGATCTTCTGAGGAGGCCGTCGCGCTTTCGGGCGCGGCGGCCTCTTCTTTTCTCGGGCGGGTCGCCAGGGACATGGTGGCAAGCGCCCGCCGTCAGGCGTCCGAACTCGGGGGTAGCCCCGGCAGCCCGTCGACACTGACGCGGTTCTTGTCAGCCTTGTAGCGCTCCAGTTCCTCAGGCGTCTTGCGATCGGCCCAGGCGCCAAGCTGGGGGCGCTCACTGCCAAACTCATAGAGCGGAACTCGGAATCCGCAGGAGTTCGTCACCCGGGCGATATTGATCGTCACGATCGAGCGCGCGCTTCGATATTCCGGGAAGAGGGCCGCGGCGTCATTCCAGCCGGCTTGTTCGGGCAGCAGCACCTCACCGGTGCCGTAGATGCGCAGGATGTTGGGTGGCCCCTCGAACGCGCAGGCCATCAGAACAATTCGACCGTTCTCGCGGACATGCGCGACCGTCTCGATTCCGCTGCCGACAAGGTCGAGATAGGCGACGCGGGTCGGGCTCAGAACACGCAACGAATCAAGGCCTTTCGGCGAGACGTTGACGTGTCCGTTAGCCGCCAGCGGCGCTGACGCCACGAAGAACATCTTCTGGGCAAGCAGGAAGTCGACGTGTTTGGGTTCGAGACTCTGGCTGGCTGTCGCCATCGCTGCACCGCCTTTCAGGGAAGTGCGACCGGCCGGACGCTAGTGACGGGCGATCGCGAAGCTCTCGTCGAACGAGACGCGGTTGCCTTCCAGGATAGATCGACTGCGGATGTCCCAGCCGCCCGCAAAGTCGACATCGAAGGTCATGAAGTTGTGCCAGCGCTCCGAGACGATGTTGCCCTGCCGCACAAAGCCGGGATTGGGCGCGGAGTGAATCGAGGACGCCGTGAACTCGTAGCTGTCATAGCCGAGCCAAGCGCGGTCGATGGCTCGGATCTCGGAGAAATGCACGTCGCCGGAGATGAGTGCGACCGGTGCCGGCGAAGATGCAAGGTCGGCCATGATGCGCCGAAGATCACCGGGCTGATCGGCCTCGACCGACTCCCGCAACGGGTTCACGCCGAAATACTGATTGCCGTTGATGATGAAGGCCGGCCGGCGGTCGTTGCCCATATGGCGGCTCAGCCAGGCCAGCTGCTCGGGCCCCCAATGGCGGCCGTCGGGCGTTTCGGGAGGGTCGCGGAAGCTGCGGCCATCGAGCATGAAGAAGCGCTGACCGAAGGCTTCGAGGCGGCTGCCGACACCGAGACCCTTGTGCCAGGTCGCGGTTTCGCGCGAGCCCCAGAACTGGCGGAAGAGGTCACGCGTGAAGCCGGCATACTCGAACGTACGGTCGCCATTGTTGGTGCCGAAATCGTGGTCGTCCCAAACCGCGAAGGTCGGTGTCAGGCGCTCCATGCGGAACCAGGAGAGGGCCATCCGGGTCTCCGAGTAGCGTCGTGCAATGCCGAGCGGACCGTCCTCGAGCATGCGCTGGTCGGCGTAGCAGGTGTCGCCGTGGAGGATGACGAAGTCGCATTCCTCGCGTGCCATCGCCTCCCACATGGTGATCGAATGACGCTCGAACAGATCGTTCATGCAACTCGCGGCGGCGAAACGGAACGGCCTTACGCGATGGACGTCGAGAGCGCGGAAGATGCGTCGGTCGAAGTAGGCCCCCTCAGAGTTCAGGAGAAACAGCGTGTAATCGCGGCCGGGGGCGAGACCGGTGACCGCCACCTCATAGGTGGCGAGGCCGAGATGGGGCATCGGCGTCGTGGCAACGACACTCGCCGGTCGGCGGCCGCCACTGCCGTCATTCACCAGAATGGAGAACGGATAACCGACCGGGAGCAGCAGAATGAACGTCGCCGAGCGGTCGTCCGTCGGCCCTTGCAGGACAGGCCAGGGGGCTGAGTTGTCCTGAGGGTAGAGGCTCTCATCGCCGGGGCGGAATGCGCCGAGTGCCGAGGCAAGGTTGGGTGCTGCCGCAAGGAGCGCGCCCGCTCCGGCAAAGCGTAGCGCGTCGCGCCGTGTTATCCGCATCGTCCCGCCCCTTCGCTTGCGCCATGTTCGAACACGGCGTCGCCCGATCAAGGTCGATAGCGGGCCGACAAGTCAAGCAGGTGACGGCTCGGGCGTGCCCTCGGTCGTGTCGTCGACAAGCGAGTATTTGTGGGCGTCGTCGCCGATCCGGCGATGGACTGACCTCGTGATCTCGCCGGCGAGGAGATCGGCGCCGGAGCCGATGTCGAGCGCAACGCCGCCGCGTTGACGAATCCAGCTGCAATAGATGAGCGACCACGGGCCGCCACCCACGAGGCAGAGCGCACCGGTGAGGTCACGCGGCAGAGCGTCGTGATACTCGGCAAGGAAGTACGGCGTTCGCGACTTCCTGCGGCGCGGGTCGTCGCGACGGCCGATCCGAAGCGAGCGGAGCGGCGTGTCGGGATACCGGCGCCGAAAGGCCTCTTCGAGATTGGGATGGGCGGTCATCAGGAAGACGGACGAGGCAAGGCTCACCAGTTCGTCGAGCCCGGAGAGGAACGCGAGATAGAAGTAGTTCGAGCCGACGACCTTGCCGTCGAGATAGCCTTGTCGGGCCAGCTCGGGCATGTGGATACGACCCTTCCAGTCACCGTAGACACCGCGTGGCCATTCCCGAAAGCTCGCCCGCATCTTCTCGGGGCTGCGTCGGAAGGCCCGGGTTGGTCCATCCTCCAGCCAGAACCCCGGCACCCCGACGACATCGGCCTGGGCGATTGCCCCCAGCAGGAGGTCGCGGATGACCAGCAGCCAGGTATCGTCCAGGACGAAGCTGTCCGACTGCTTAAGGAGGGAATCCACCGCGATGAAGCGGTCGAGATTGGGGGTGTCGTCGAACGCGCCGAAAGTGAGGACCCCGAGTTCGCCATCGGAGACGCGTATCGCCGATAGCGGTTTTCGCTCCTCCAGGGCGACACGGGCATAGCGGCGCAGGCGGCTCGTGGTCGGATCGCGGATGACCTTGAGGCCGAGATCCTTGTAGTACAGCACCTGAGCGTGGACGTCGTAGTCCTCGGGCCGGGCGAATATCAGCTCGAGCGCACGGTCGAATTCGGATTCAGGTACCTTGCTGAGATCGAAGTAAGGTGTGGGCATCGTCGCGTCCGGCCAAGACTGCGACGCACCTAGCATCATTGCGGGCCGCGCGTCATCCGATCGCCGAGGCGTGACCATGGATCTCCTGCTGACGAAAGCCCTGCCTCTGGCGGTCTATCCGCTCGGCCTGGCGCTCATTCTCGGCTTCCTCGCGGTGCTCGTCAGCTTTCGCTGGCGGCGGACCGGACGCGTGCTCTTTCTCGTCCCGCTCGTCCTCCTCTGGGTGGCGTCGATGCCGACGACGGCAAATTGGCTGATCGGCGACCTTGAGCAGCGCTACCCGCCCGTTTCGGTCGTTAGCCTTCCCTCGGCCGATGCGATCGTGCTGCTCGGCGGGCTTGCCTCGGCGAGGCCGAGCGATGCGGATATCGACTTTAGCGATGCGGTGGACCGCGCGCTCCTTGCCGCCGAGCTCCATCGCGCCGGCTTGGCGCCGACGATCCTCGTCTCCGGCGGCAATCTGCCCTGGTCGGACGCGTTGCGACCCGAGGCAGAGCTGATCGCCGACCTTCTTGTCGAACTGGGCGTGCCGCGCGACATGCTCGTGCTGGAGGGGGAGAGCCGCAACACGCGGGAGAACGCCATCAATTCACGGGACGCCATTGAGACGGCGGGTTGGAACCGCGTGCTCCTCGTCACCTCGGCCTGGCACATGCCACGCGCGGTCGACGCCTTCACCGCAGTCGGCGTCGATGTCGTTCCGGCGCCGGCCGACGCTCGGGTCCGCGCCCGCTATGGAAACGTCCTCGATTGGCTGCCCGACGCCGAGGCGCTGGCGACGACGACGATCGCGGTCAAGGAATGGGTCGGGACGCTCGTCTATCGCATTCGCGGCTGGATCTAGTCGTTCGCCGCGTTCGAATCGGTGCGGGCTTCGTCGGCCGGGATCGGATTCTGGACGCCGGCGAAGAACATGACTGCGCCACTGTCGTCGCGAAGCGGACGGATGTGGAGCCGATTCCAGAATGGCTCGCCCGACTTTCGGTAGTTGAGGATATCGACCGAAATCTCCTCGCCCGCGGCCAGCGCGGCCCGAATGGCCTCGACCGCCTCGGGATCGGTCCCCTCGCCCTGCAGCAGGCGGCAGTTCTGGCCCAGCACCTCATCGGGCGCGTAGCCGGTCTGTGCCTCGAACTCGGCGGAAACGAAGATCATAGGATTGTCGGGCAGTGCCGGGTCGGTGATGACGACGCTCTGCTCGCGCTCCTCCGTCGTCAGCAGTGCCGCCTTGTCGAGATCGCCATAGCCAGTCGCCATCGTTTTCCCTCCCGATCGGCTGATGGTGGGCCCGGCAGGACTCGAACCTGCAACCAGACCGTTATGAGCGGCCGGCTCTAACCGTTGAGCTACGGGCCCTTGGCAAGGTATCGCGCCCCGCCATTCCGCGTCGGTTATAGGGACCGCCCGCGGCGCGGAGCAAGCGACGAGACGCGCGAACCGGTTGGGGCGCGGCTGCCGCCGCATTCGCGTCGCAATGGCGCGGCAGGGTCTGCGCCGTCTTCGGGGGCCGAGATCAGGACAGCCACCATGAAACGCATTGCCATCCTCCTGTCGGCGCTCGTCGTCATGACCGCGCCGGCGCTGGCGCAGAACGCGCCGGAAACCGCCACGCTGACCGCGGAGGGCACCGGCGTCGTGATGGCGACGCCCGACATCGTCGTCATCACGATCGGCGTCACGACACGGGCCGAGAGCCCGACTGACGCGCTCGCCGCCAACAATACCGACATGCAGTCGGTGATCGACACGATCCGTGCTGCCGGGGTCGATGATCGCGACATCTCGACCAGCGGCTTCTCGATCAGCCCGATCTATGCCGACCGGCGCTACGAGGAGAGCGAGCAGGCGGAGATCGTCGCCTTCAGCGTGTCGAACCGGGTCACGGTCCGCATCCGCGACGTCGCCGCTTCGGGCGACGTTCTCGATCAGGTCGTTGCCGCCGGCGCCAACCAGATCAACTCGATCCGCTTCGACGTCGCCGAACCGGAGCCGCTCCGCGATGAGGCGATGGCTGCCGCCATCGCCGATGCCCGCCGCAAGGCCGAACTGATGGCCGAAGCCGCAGGCGTGGAGTTGGTCCGCATTCTGTCGGTGTCGGCGTTTGGCGGCGGGTCGCCGCAGCCGGAGTTCGCGCTGGCCCGCAGCAATTCGGTGCCAATCGTTGCCGGCGAGCAGGCGATAACGGCCAACGCGACCGTCGTCTACGAGATCGCGCCGCAATAGCGCTGATAGGCTGGGCCCCGGACCGCCTGGTCCGGGACCCGGCACGATCACATCCGCGGGCGATCCTTGTGGCCGCTTGCCGCGCCGATATAATCCGGCGAGGTTCCGCGGAAGGGGACCGATCCGGAGCTGGCAATGGGCGCTGCCGGGCGCTGGGCGCACCGCATCATTCTGTTCGTCCTTCTCGTTGGGACTGGCCCGGCCCTCGCGCAGGAGCCGGACGGCTCGCGCGTTGCCCTCGTCATCGGCAACGCCAGCTACGAATCGGTCACGCCGCTCCGCAACCCGGCCAATGACGCGGTCGCGGTGGGTGCAGCGTTCGCGCGGCTGGGCTTCGATACCACCGTTGTTCTCGACCTCGATTTCGCCGGAATGCGTTCCGAGCTCCAGGCCTTCGAGGAGAAGGTGGCCAGCGCCGATGTAGCCGTCGTCTACTATGCCGGCCACGGCATAGAGATGGGCGACACCAATTTTCTCATCCCCGTCGACGCAGAGCTGAAGCGGGACGTCCATCTCTGGGACGAGGCGATCCGACTTGAGCGCGTGCTGCTGGCGGTTGAGGCGGCCGAATCGCTTCGCCTCGTGATTCTCGACGCATGCCGCGACAACCCGTTCGCCAACCAGATGGAAATGACCGATCCGTCGCGGTCGATCGGCCGCGGCCTGGCGCTGTTCGAGCCGCCGACGCTGGAAGACGGCTCGACGATCCTCGCCTTCGCCGCGCGGCAGGGGACGATCGCTGCCGACGGCGATGGCGATCACAGCCCGTTCACGGAGGCCCTCTTGGATCATCTCGAAACGCCGGGCCTCGAGGTGAGCTTCATCTTCCGCAATGTCCGCGACGACGTGATGGCGGCGACCGGCGGTGCGCAGGAACCGATGATCACCTCATCGCTCGGCCGCGAGCAGATTTTCTTCGCCGAAGCGGGGGCGGTCGAAGCGCCGCCCGTGGCGGTGGCACAGCAGCCGGCGGAGGAGCAGGGCAATATCGTCGTTGCCTATCAGGCCGCGCTCGCCATCGACACCATCGAGGCATGGCAGAGCTTCCTTCGCTACTACCCCGACGGCCTCTACGCCGATCTTGCGCGCGCTGCGCTCAACAAGCTGCGCGGCGAGAACGCCGCGGCGAACGACCAGCTTCTGCCACCCGATGAAGGTCCGGGGCCCACTGTGGTTGCCGAGGGCGACAACCCGGCCGAAGCCGCGATCGCCGCTTGCGACCGCGAGGCGGCCTATCGCTACGATCCCGATCGGCCGGAGGATGTCCCACCTGTGCCGACGCATCTGGTCGTTGCTTCGGCTGCGCTCGAGGCCTGCCGGCTCGCGATCGAACTCAACCCCGACGACCGGCGCATGCTCTATCAGCTCGCCCGCGCCGCCGACGTCGCCGAGCGCCGCTCGGAGGCATTCGATGCCGGCCGTGCCGCTGCTGCACTCGGTAGCCCCGCTGCGATGACGCTGGTCGGCCGCTATTACGAGCAAGGCCTCGGTACCGAACAGGATATCGAGGCGGCGCTCGACTGGTACGGCCGCGCCGTCGAGGCCGGCAGTTCGGATGCGATGGTCGAGCTCGGCTATCTCTACGATTCAGGCTCGGGCGTCGAACGCGATCTCGACGAGGCCGGGCGGTGGTTCGCGCGGGCCGCCGACGCCGACAACGCAGCAGGCAGCGCCGCCATCGGCTATCGCTACCGCAACGGTCGCGGCGTCGAGCAGAACCTTGCCGAGGCGCGTTACTGGTACGAGCGCGCGGCCGAAGGCGGCGACGGCTTCGCCATGCAGGAACTCGCCTACATGCTGGAATATGGCGAAGGCGGACCGGTCGATTTCGAAACGGCGACGGTCTGGTACGAGGCGGCGGCGGAGCGCGGTTTCGCCTATTCGATGATGAGCCTCGGCTTCATCTACGAAGTCGGTCAGGGGGTGGAGGCCGATCTCGACGAAGCGCGGCGGTGGTATGAACGCGGCGCTGCCGCCGGCGACGGCATCGCGATGTATGCGCTGGGGCGCCTCTACGAGTTTGCGATCGGCGTCGAGCGCGATTACGCGCAGGCCTTTGCCTGGTACTCCCAGTCCGCGCTGACCGGCGAGATCCCCGCCGCGCTGACGCGGATGGGCATCCTCCACGCCGACGGGCTCGGCGTCGAGCAGGACTACAGCACAGCGCGCGATCTCTGGGAGGAGGCGGCGCTCGCCGGCGACGACGATGCGCTCCTCAATCTCGGCTATCTCTATCAAGCCGGGCAGGGCGTTCCGACCGACATGGAGCGGGCTGCGCGCTACTATATCGAGGCGCTGTCGCTCGGCAGTGCGTCGGCCATCGACTACTTCAGCAGCGGCGACCACCCGGCCGAAATCCGCCGCGCCATCGAGACCTATCTCATCGGCGAAGGCCTCCTTGCCGGCAAGCCGGACGGCTTCTTCGACGATGCCACGCTCGCTGCGATGGCGGCGCTCGGCGCCGGCTGACCGACCGCACCGGCACCGTCCCGACCACAGCGCTGTTCCTTCTTTGTTCACATCGCCGTGATTGGCGCTCGGCGTCACTTGACCGTCACGCTGATCGTAGTAAACCAATTCGTGAATTAACGAGGGAGGCAAATATGCCGAAGTTCATTTATCTCTACAAAGGTCCGGCCACCGATATGAGCGCGATGACGCCCGAGGAATCGAAGGCCGTCATGGACAAGTGGAACGCCTGGTATGGCAAGCAGGGCGCGGCCATCAAGGACGGCGGCTCGCCGTTCATGCCGGGGCAGTCGGTGCTCGACAACGGGTCGGCCGGCACCGCGGCCGACATGGGGGGTTACACGATCATCGAGGCGGCCGACATGAACGCCGCTAAGGCTATGACCGAGGGCCATCCGTTACTTTCCGACAATGACGGCAAGTTTGCCATCGACATCTACGAGCTGGCTGAAATCCCCGGCATGTAGGCCGCTCAGGCGCGCCGGGCGGCGCGCCGGATCCACGGCGCCGAGAGAACGCTCCGCCGCGGGCGGAGCGGCCCGGTGCGGGCGGCGATCGGTCGCCGCGCCGCGCGGGCGTGGACGAAGCCGGCAACCTCCTCCAGCACCGGCCCCCA
>CAZSXA010000069.1:0-10984 GCA_964611195.1 uncultured Bauldia sp. | reverse complement strand
CATCTTGCTGAAGACCGGCGCGACCTTGAAGGAGGTGCTCGGCAGGGAAGGCTTCGTGACGCGCATCAGCGGCGATGAGTTCGTCGCCATCATGGACGGGCTCTCCGACGACGAGGTCGAACGGCGGGCGGCCGAGATCCTCGACCGCCTCGACAAGCCGATCCGGCTCGGCGACCACGTCTTCGTGCCGGGGCTTTCGATCGGCATCGCGGGCTCGAAGGACGGCGAGGATACCGGCCGGCTGGTGCAGCGCGCCGACAGCGCCCTCTACGCCGCCAAGCAGGCGGGTGGCCACCGCTATGCCTGGTACGATTCGGCGATGGCAGCCCACGCCGCCCGGCGTCGCACGCTCTCGATCGACCTTCCGACTGCGATCGCCAATGGCGAGATCGCCGTCCACTACCAAACCATCCATGCCGCCGACGATGGCAGGATCATCGGCGCGGAGGCCTTGGCGCGCTGGAACCACCCGGAACTCGGTCCGATCAGCCCGCTCGAATTCGTCTCGATCGCCGAGGAGACCGACAAGATCAAGGTGCTGGGCGAGCACGTGCTGCGCACGGCTGTTCGGGCAGTCCTCGACTGGCCAGACCTTTTCGTGGCCGTGAATGTCTCGCCGATGCAGCTCCTCAACGACGACCTCGCGCAGGAGGTTCTTGCGGTTGCAGCCGAGACCGGCATCGCGCCGAACCGCTTGCAGCTGGAACTCACCGAGAGCGTCCTCGTGCAGGACGTTGAGCACGCCAAGCGGCAAATCGCTGCGCTGCGGGCCGGCGGCATTCGCGTCGCGCTCGACGATTTCGGTACCGGCTATTCCAGCCTCGGCTATCTGCGGTCGATCCCATTCGACAAGCTGAAGATCGACCGCAGCTTCGTCACCGGCCTCGACGGCAGCGGGACCAACGCTGCAATCGTGCAGCACATCATTCACCTCGCCAGGGATCTCGACATGCGGGTCACCGCCGAGGGTATCGAGACGGAGGAGGAGGAGGTGCTGCTGCGCGCCGCAGGTTGCAGCAGCTTCCAGGGCTATCGGTTCTCCAAGCCGGCCCCGGCCGCCGATGTCAGCAACCGGCTTCGCGTCCCGGTTCGGCGCGCTTCCTAGCGCCGCCCCGGCACGGCCCGCCGGAGACTGCCGGAACCGAACGCCGCCAGGTCGCGTTTTCCCGATCAACATTCATCGGGAGAACAGCAAATGCTCGAACTTCTCATTGCCCTTATCGTCATTGCCTTCGTCGCCGGCGCGCTCGGCTTCACCAACGTCGCCGCCGGCGCGGCATCGCTGGCGAAGCTCGTTTTCATCATTCTGCTGATCGTGATCGGCGTGATCGTCATTCTCGGCATCCTCGGAGTCGTCGCCGTCTTCTGACCGGCAGGACGACGCCAACCGCTCGGCGCCCGCCCCCTCGCGAGATCGAGCGGGCGTGCGCCGCGCTTGCCGCCTATTGCGACGGCGCGCCCGGCTTTTTCAGGATACGATAGCGATCCGGATCGAGCGGCTTTGAATGAGCCTTCGCCGGGGGCTGATCGCCGTTCTCCTCACTCATTCTGAGCCGGTTGGAGAGCGTCGCCCCGCGCCAGCGATCAATGACGACATCGATGAAGCTCTGATCGACGGTGCGGCCGAAATCGCTTCCGGCGTCGCTCACCGCCTCGCTTTGCGGCAGTTGCTCCGAACGAAGCTGCTTGAAGTTCAGCCGTGTCGGGAGCGCGACGCCCTCGCCGAATGCGAAGACCTCGCGGGTGCCGAGCGAGGGCACGAAGGAGAGGAGGCTTGCCGCCGCATCCGATACCGCGGAGCGGATGATCGCCTGGTCGCGCTCATTGGCAAGACGCATCACGAACAGCGTCGAGCACTGCGACAGGATGGTCGAATCGAGCTCGGCGGGGCGTTGGCTGACCAGCCCCAGAAACACGCCGTATTTGCGGCCTTCCTTGGCGATGCGCGAGATGGCCCGCCGCGTCGGTCCGAAGCCGAGATCGCGATTGGCCGAGGCGTAGCGATGCGCCTCCTCGCAGACGAAGAGAAGCGGCAACGCGCCGTCGCTCCATAGGCCGAAATCGAAGGCCATGCGGCCGAGGACCGAGACCACCGAATCGACCGTCTCGGCAGGAAAGCCCGCGAGTTGCATGATCGTCATCGGACGGCCGTCGGTCGGCAGGCGGAAGAGCTGGCCGATGACCGAGGCCATCGTATCGCCGCCGACATTGGCGCCCTCGAACATGAAGGCGTAGCGCGGATCGTTGACGACGCTCGAAATGCGCTGGAGCAGCTTGCCATGCGTCGAGCGAGACGAAAGGTTTTCCAGCTTGCCCATGCGCTGATCGACCAGCGAGATGAGGTCGGTGAGGCGATAGGGAACCGGGGTGTCGACCGTGTAGCCCGAGTCCCCCGCGGGCGCGCTCAGCCTTTCCGATCGTGATCCCCGACCGTAGAGCTGCTTGGCGAGCGGGATCACGTCGGACAGAATCTCGATTTCTTCGTCGAGCCCCGGCCGGCCGCGATAGATGATGTCGACGATCTCCTCGAAATTGAACAGCCAGAACGGCAGGCGGAGATTTGCTGGCGTCATCGTCTGGGCGCGATCGCCGAAGCAACGGCCATACTCGTTGTGCGGGTCGATCAGGAAGATCCGAAGGTCGGGGCGCTTCTCCATGACCGAATGGAGAAGTACCGCGACGCCGCTGGATTTTCCGACGCCGGTGGTGCCGACCACAGCAAAATGCTTCTGCAGCATGTCGTCGATGTTGACGCTGGCATCGACGCCGACGTCGTGATGGAGGCTTCCGATCTCCATCCCCTCCTCCTCGCCGATGCCGTAGACGAGGCGGAGTTCGTCCTTGCTGATGCGACGGACAGCGTCCCCGAGCGACGGGTATCGCGAAACGCCCCGCATGAAGCACTGCTCCCCGTCGGCCTTCACGCGAATCTCTCCGACGAGATCGACGCAGGAGGCACCGGCAAAGCCGTACTCCTTGGCCGTCGGCGGCGATTCCAAGGACGCCTCGGTCACCACCGCGATCACCCGCGACCCGGCCGTATCGATCCCCAGGAAATCGCCCACAGTGACGCGATCATGGTCGCCGGGTTTCTGGTCGCGTTTGAGGCCGATATTGGCCGTTGAGCCACGAACCAGGATCACGCGGCCGATCGCGTCGGCCGCGCCGAAGGACTCCTCGATCAACCGCTGCGCGGCCACAGGCTGCATGAACAGGCTCCGGACTTGCCCGTGACGGGCACCGGACATAGCCTTGAAGGATCGCGATTGAGGTTAGGTTAATCTGCTCAACCAACGGTTAGAGCAAGCCATTCGCCGCCGCGACGAAGCAGGAGGAGAAATCCGCAGATGGCGCGTACCGTCGACGACTACATGGTCAGCCTTACCGGAACGCCGGCGGAGGTTGCGCGCGAGTTGCGCGGAATGATTCTCAAGATCGCGCCGGAGCTCGAGGAATCGATCAAATGGAACCAGCCGGTCTACTCCCATGGCGGGCCCGTCTGCTATTTCCGCGCCGGCACCAAGCACGTGACGTTCGGGTTCTGGCGCGGCAATGCGCTCAGGAAGGTCAACGATAAACTTGAGAGCGGCGGCGATATGATGGCGCATCTGAAGCTGCGCACGCTCGACGAGCTCGACCGCTCGGAAGTCAAGCAGCTGCTGCGTGCTGCGATCGAACTCAACCAGAAACGCGGCGATCCGACCAAGGAAGTCCGCAAGGAGTAGCCTGCGGCCTCATCCATCGCCGACATAGCGGCGATCGAGATGGCGGAGATAGGCGGCCGCCGACGGCGGCGCCCCGGTGGCGTTCTCGACCAGCGTATCACCATCGGTGAGGCTTGCCCTGCCGTGAACGTTGTCGCGAAGCCAGCCGACCAGCTGCGCGAAATCGCCCTGGCCGAGCGCCGTCAGGATGCCGGGTGTCGCGGCAACGGCCGCCTCGAACAGCTGCGCGGCAACCATCGCGCCCTTCAGATACATCGGGAAGTAACCGTAGGCGCCGCCATACCAATGGATGTCCTGCAGGCAGCCGCGTCGGTCGTCTGGCACAGTCAGGCCGAGGAGTTCGTTGACCGCTGCGTTGAAGGCATCGGGGAGATCGTCGACGGCAAGGTCGCCCGAGATGAGCGCCTTCTCAAGGCGATAACGGATGAGAATGTGCGCCGGATAGGTCAGCTCATCGGACTCGACTCGGATGAAACCGGGCTCCACACGATGGACGAGACGGCCGATATTGGCGGCCCTCCACGCTTCGTCTTCGCCGTCAAAAACCTCGCGCGCGGCAGCCGCAAGATAGGACACGAACGGCTCGGAGCGTCCCGCCTGCAACTCGATGATCATCGACTGGCTTTCATGGATGCCCATACCGCGCGCCTGGCCGACCGGCTGATTGCGCCATTCATGCGGCCTGCCCTGTTCGTAAAGCGCGTGCCCGCCTTCGTGGATCGTTGCCATCATCGCTGACAGGAACTCCTCCTCCGCGAATCGCGTCGTCACCCGGACATCGCCGTAGGCGCCGCCGGAGAACGGATGCGCGCTGACGTCGAGCCGGCCATGCGTGAAGTCGAAGCCGAGGCGTTCGAGCAGCGTCCGGCAGAGCCGTTCCTGCCGCTCGATGCCGAACGGCCCCGGCAGGGCGACCGGCGCCGGCGACAGGGCCTGCGCTTCGAGAGCGGCAGCAAGGAGGTCCGGCAGGGCTTCCTCCAAAGGTGCGAACAGGCGATCGATTCCCGCCTCGCTCGATCCGGGTTCGAAGCCATCGAGAAGCGCGTCATAGGGCGCGACGCCCGTCGCATCGCCGATCGCCGCCCCGATCTCGCGCTGGAGGCGGACCACCTCGGCGAGCAGCGGCTTCACCGCGGCGAAGTCGTTTGCCTTCCTCGCGCCCTGCCAGGCGTGCTGGCAGGTCGACGTTGCCTTGGCGTTGGCGACGACCAGCGCGCCCGGCACTGCCACGGACCGCACATGCTCGCGCCGCATCTCGCGAAGGTTGGCGCGCTGCCACTCGTCGAGATCGCCGGCACGCGCCTCTGCCTCGGCTAGGAGATCGGCGACGGCGGGCGCCGTCAGCGTCTCGTGCCGGAGATCCTCCAGCATCGCCAGTTGCTCCGACCGGCTCCCGATCGAGCCGGGCGGCATCATCGTCTCCATGTCCCAGCCGAGGATGCCGCCGACATCCTGGAGAATCGTCCAGCGAGAAAAAACTGTCTCGAGCTGCTGATAGGCGGTCATCCGCTTGTCATCCTGTTCGGGGAGTCGTGCCGGGAGAAACGGTCGCCACGTGCGTATGTCAACCAAAGCGTTGCCGGCGGCTTCGCCCTTGCCGCGCGATGAAAGGTCCGGCATGGCAGCAGCAGCGGAAGGGAGGTGAGATGGCTCACGGACCGGAGGAAACGCCGACTGTCGGCGAGCGCGGCGGCGTAGCGACCCTGTTCCTCGTATTCCTTCGCCTCGGCCTCACTTCGTTCGGCGGGCCCGTCGCCCATATCGGCTATTTCCGCGACGAGTTCGTCACGCGCAGGAAATGGCTGACCGATCGCGCCTATGCCGATCTGGTTGCGCTCTGTCAGTTCCTGCCGGGCCCGGCATCGAGCCAGGTCGGCATGGGCATCGGCCTCTCACGCGGCGGGATGACGGGAGCGCTCGCCGCATGGCTGGGGTTCACGCTGCCTTCGGCGCTGCTGATGATCGCCGCCGGATACGGCATCCTCGCCGCCGGCACGGACGGAACGCCCGGATGGCTTGAGGGCCTGAAGATCGTTGCCGTCGCAGTGGTCGCCCAGGCCGTTTGGGGGATGGCGCGAAGCCACGCCGCCGACCTGCCGCGGATGGCGATCGCCTTCGCCGGCGCGGCGATCGCGCTGCTTTGGCAGGACGCGATCGCGCAGATCGCGATCATCGCGCTTGGCGGGCTGGCGGGCGCATTCCTGCCCGCCAAGCCGGCGCCTGACGATGCCACCCATTTCGACGCCGGCATCGGCCGCGCGGTGGCCGTAACCTCGCTCCTCCTGTTTGCGGGGTTGCTTGTCGCACTCCCGCTCCTTGCGGCAGCGACCGATGCGCCCACAATCGATATTGCCGATGCGTCCTACCGCTCCGGCGCGCTTGTCTTCGGCGGCGGTCATGTCGTTCTGCCTCTCCTCGAGGAATCGATGGTTGGGCCGGGCTGGCTCACCGAGGACGAGTTCCTCGCCGGCTATGGCCTGGCGCAAGCCGTGCCGGGTCCGCTGTTCTCCTTCTCGGCCTATCTCGGCACCGCGATGGATCACGGCCCGGGCGGCGCGCTCGGCGGCGTGCTCGCGCTGGTCGCGATATTCCTGCCTTCGTTCCTGCTGGTCGTCGGCATCCTGCCGTTCTGGGACGGCCTGCGCCGGCGCGCCGACGTCCGTCGCGTCCTTACGGGCGTCAACGCCTCCGTCGTCGGCCTCCTCCTCGCCGCGTTGTGGGACCCCGTCATCACCAGCGCCATCAACGACGTGCCGGACGCGTTGCTGGCGCTCGCCGCGCTCGCCGCACTGATGTGGCTCAAGCTGCCGCCATGGGTCGTTGTCGCAGCGACGGCGGCCGGCGGCGCAATCATCGCGGCGCTCTGACACCACGGCCGGCCGAAGAACCACCGCTGCCGCATCGGCATGGCATGCATCTCCGGAGGGGCTGCCTTGCAACCGAGCCGCTAACGGCGGGCGCTGGCATCGCTTAGATGCGGACCTTGAACGGCGCGGGAGATTCGCGTCGACCCAAGGACATGAGAGCTATGATCAATCGAATCCGAACCTGGATCGAGGTTCGCAACGATCGTTTGCGCCTCGAGCAAATGAACGACCGGCTGCTTGCCGATATCGGCGTCGAGCGCGCCGACATTCGCTACTGGATGAATGGCGAAGTGGCGCCTGCATCGGAAAGCGCAACGCCGCTTTCGATCCGCCTTCGTTATGCCGCGACGGCGTTTATGCGCGAGCTGCGCCCGGTAGCGGCTGCGCGCCAGCGGGCCGTCCAGCACTAGGCGGAGGCCGTCAGGCCTCTGCCAGCGCCCGTTCGAAGCCGTCGAGGATGAGTTCGAGCCCGCGCGGGAACTCCTTCGAGAACGCATAGCCCGGCTTTGATGCGTACTCCCCGACCATCCTGGCGAGGCTCGGGTAGGCGTCGGCCGGCATCATCTCAAGCGGATCGCCGAGCGCTTCCGCCAGCTCCTCGGACGTGTCAAAGGGCAGCGCCAGTTCCTGGATCGCAAAACCGTAGACATAGGCGTCGAGGGTGGCGGCAGCTGTCGCGGCGAGCGGCACGGAGAACCCGTTGGCGTAGAGCGTGCCAAAGACCCACTCCTGATGACCGAGTGTCGCCGGGCCGGGATTGACGCGGGCATCGAGCAACGACACCGCCCACGGATGGCGGAGGAGCGCGGCGCGAAGCCGCCCGCAGCGCTCGCGCATCGCATCCTTCCAGCCGAGGTCCACCGGTAGCTCGATCTCGGCGAACACCGCCTCGACCATGCCGTCGAGGATCGCCTCCTTGTCGGCGACATGGTGGTAGAGCGACATCGCCTCGACGCCGAGCTTTTGCGCCAGCTTGCGCATCGTCAGCGCCTCGGCGCCCTCCGCATCGGCAAGCGCGATGGCGGCCTCGAACACCCGCTCGCGGGTGAGAGGCCGCTTCCGAGTTCGCTTCTTCGCCGTCTCCTTCGCCACGCTCCGTCACCTTTCGCCGCGCGCCAACACCTTGAATCTAGGTGGAAAGCAAGAAACTTACAAGGTAAGGCTTGACACCCTTACGTCGTAAGCCTAGTTCCCCTTACATCGTAAGGCAAACGGCGCAGCCAATCGCACTCATCGCGGCACTCGCCGCATTCGGAAACCGAACACCGCGCCGGAAAGAAGGAACGGAAGCCATGCAAACCATCCGCAAGAACTGGTACCTCGCCGGCCCGATCGCCCTGATCCTCGCTGCGCCGCTCGCGGCCTCCGCCGAGGAAGGCACGTTCGATTCGGCCGGTGTGCCGATCCATTATGTCGACACCGGTGGCGACGGCGCCCCGGTGGTGCTGATCCACTCCTTCGCCTCGACCGCGGAGATGTGGGACCTCGCCGGCGTCACCTCCTCGGACGGCTATCGCTTCATCGCGCTCGACAACCGCGGCCATGGCGACAGCGGCAAGCCGGCGGGCGCCGACGCCTACGGCATCGAGATGGTGAACGACGTCGTCCGCCTGATGGACGAGCTTGGCGTCGAGAGCGCGCATGTCGTCGGCTATTCGCTGGGCGCCGAGATCGCGCTGAAGCTGACGGCCGAGCACCCGGATCTCGTCAGTTCGCTCGTCGTCGCCGGCTCGGGCTGGTCGGGCGAGCCCGAGGCCGAGTTCTATCAGTTCGTCGGCATGAGCCTCGGCGACAATCAGAGCTTCGCCGAATGGGTGCGCTCGATGCAGCCGGACATGACCGACGAGGAATTCGGCTTCCTTATCGGCCTTCTCGAGATGCACGGCATATCCGAGGAGGGTCAGGACACCACCGCCCTCGCCGACGTCGCCCTCGGCACGGGAGAGCTGATCGACCTCACCGAGGCCGACATCGCGGCGATCTCCGTCCCGGTTCTCGGCATCGCCGGCGAGATCGACATGGAGCGGCCGAACATCGAGAAGATCGCGGGCGTCGCCCCCGATTTCGAGATGGTGGTCATCCCCGGCGCCGACCACCTCGACGCCCCGCTCGACCCGCTCTTCGCCGAGACGGTTCTGGGGTTCCTGGCCGCGCAGGACTAGGCGCGAAGCCGAACCGCTGCCAACCCCGCCGGCTTCAGTCGGCGGGGTTCCGCGTTTCTGCGTCGCCGCTCAGGGCTTCGAGCTAGGGCATTTCGAAGGCGGTCGCTTCGCGCGTCACGACGATGCCGAGCTCGTTATCTCCGAGCCGCTGAACGACATCACGCTTGACCCACCAATTGATCTTCGGGTCGTACCACCACGTTGCGAAGAACTGAGTGAGCGGTCCATCGGTCAGGATCGGAACGGTCGAGACCTCCTCATAAGTCACCCTCATCGCGAGTCGCCGGCCGGCCGGGACGAGCACATCCTCCCAGCCATGGACGGTGACCCGCCAATCGAAGGTTCCGACCTCCGCCACCTCCATCCCCGGCCGGCAGCCGGCAATGATCCGAGCGGGCGCCGGGACAGCGCTGCAGGTCAGCAGCAGCGATCCGGTTCCTTCCGCCTCGCGCCCGGGCTCAAGCGGGAAGAGGACGCTACCGGGGTCGGGCCAAACCCGTTCGACCGGAAACACATCGGCGACCACCTGCGTCGCCGGCAGCATCGCAAACGCATAGCGGTTCGGGTCTTCTCCGGCATCGCCGTCAGGCTCGGCGTCGGCATCCGGATCGACCAGGCCGTATTCTGTCAGGTAGCCTTCGCTTTCCCCGACCTCCAAGGTGATGAATTCGCGGTCATAGGGAAGCGGCACTTCGGGCGAGGAGAACCACGCCGCAATTGCCATGATCGCTGCCTCCATCGGATCGACATAGGGCTGCTCGACGCTGTTGATCTCGACATAGCTGACCCGCATGCCAGCGATCGGCGGCTCCCAGACGATCGGCTCAAGGTCCTCCGGAATCGGCCGCGGCGGCCACTGATCCTGAAGGAAGCCCTCGCTGACCCGGTTCGGGTTCAGTAGGAACGCGATCCGGTAGTCGTGGAGAGCGCTTGCCATATCGCCGGACTCGCGGTGGATCCGTCCGCGATTGAGGTGGAGAAGGCTGCTGAAAGGAGCCACCTCCAGTCCGGCCGTGTAGTCGGCCAATGCGGCGTCGATGTTGCCCGCCCGCCAGTTGGCGTCGCCACGATAGTGATACACCGCCCAGCTTTCGCGGTTGAGTTCCAGCGACTGGTCCACCACCATCAGCGCAAGCTCGTATTCGCCGAGATAGCCGAGCACATGACCCAGCTGCGCGTACTCCCATGACGACTCTGGGTTGAGCCGGACGGCCTCCTCCAGGGCAAGCCGTGCGTCCTCGTAGCGCTCCATGAACATCAGCGACTGCCCGCGAATGCTGTGGGCGCCGCCATTCTCGGGATTCAGCGCGATCGCTGCATCCGCGTCTGTGACGGCCTCGTCGTACCGTCCGGCGAAGTAGTGCCGCTCGGCGCGCGCCAGGTGGAACGCCCCTGGTTCGGCCTCGTCATCGACCCCTGCGTCGATCAGCCTGGTACAGGCGGCAATCCGATCCTCGGCTCCCGCTTCGGCGTCGAGGCAAAGCCCCGTGTCCTCCGGCTCCTGCGCGATGGTCGGCGCCGCCAACAGAATGGCGACGGCAGCAACGGCAAAGGCTCTGTTCATGGATGCTCCCCCGATTACATCAACGATGCGCCTTGGGGAGACCAACGGCAAGCGCGGCGTAATAGGACAGCCATCCGCCACTGGTCTCGGCGCTTGAAAAACGCTAACCCACTGCCACCTTAGTGATCCCGCCGCGGCCGCAGCGTGCCGCCGCGTTTCCAGCTGCCCGAGCCATGTCCGACAAGAACAAGACGCCCGCCTATCCGCCCGTGGAATCCTCGCCCTCCTTCCCGAAGATGGAGGAGGAGATCGCCGCCTGGTGGAAGGCGGAAGACATTTTCCAGAAGTCGATCGACCGCCGCCGCGCCGAGGGTGCCGAGGAGTTCGTATTCTATGACGGTCCGCCCTTCGCCAACGGCCTGCCTCATTACGGGCATCTCGTCACCGGCTTCGTGAAGGATCTCGTGCCGCGCTATCAGACGATGCGTGGCAAGGTCGCCGAGCGCCGTTTCGGCTGGGACTGCCACGGCCTCCCGGCCGAACTCCATTCGGAGAAGGAGCTCGGCGTCTCCGGCCGCCAGGCGATCGAGGAATACGGCGTCGAGAAGTTCAACGACCATTGCCGCGCCTCGGTGATGCAGTTCGCCGGGGAATGGGAGCGTTACGTCACTAGGCAGGCGCGCTGGGTCGATTTCGAGAACGATTACAAGACGATGGACCTCTCCT
>CAZSXA010000068.1:0-11020 GCA_964611195.1 uncultured Bauldia sp. | reverse complement strand
GGAAAGGCGAGGGTGCCAACGCTCGAAGGATCGGTTGCGATGACGGTGCCTCCGGGAGCCGAACAGGGCCGCGCCTTCCGGCTGAAGGGCAAGGGGCTGCCCGGAGCCGACGGCAAGCGCGGCGACCTCCTGGTGACCCTCCGGATAGTCCTGCCGGAGACAAGCGACCCGGAGCTGAAGGCGCTCATGGAGAAATGGCGCGCGGCCAGGGTAGCCGATGCCGAGAGCGACGAGATTCAGGACTGACGGGGGGCCGCGGCCCGGCGCAGCCGGTCGTTGATCGCCAGACCCAGCCCCGAAAGCGGGATCGGCGCGACGGCTATCGGCGCCCCCACTTCGTCGAGCCGGCGCAGCGCGGCAAACAGATTCGCCGCCGCCTCGCGGAGTTCGGCACGTGTGCTGAGGTTCTCAGTCGCGACGGCGCCCTCCCACCCGGCAGGCTGCCGCGGCCCGAATGCCAGCAGCGATTCGCCCGGCCTTACATCTTCCGCACCCATGCGAAGTGGGACAGTCGGCGCATAGTGGCTCGACAGCATCCCCGGGGCCGACGGCGCATCGTCCTCGCCGGCGAGCGGAAGCGGAGCCTTCAGCACGTCTTCGATCGCCTCCCGCGAAATCGCACCCGGTCGAAGAATGCGGGGCTCGCCCGTCACCGACACGATTGTCGACTCAAGCCCCAGCGGCGCCGGGCCTGCATCGAGCACGACCGCGACGTCCTCATCGAGGTCGGCTGCGACATGCGCCGCCGTCGTGGCGCTGACGGTGCCGGAGATATTGGCGCTCGGAGCCGCCAGCGGTCCACCGAACTCCGCCAGAAGCGCTCGCATCACAGGATGCGAGGGCACCCTCAGCGCGATGGTATCGAGGCCGGCCGTCGCCAGATCGGCGACTGCGGTGGTGCTTTTCTGCTCGGCGACGATCGTCAGCGCGCCGGGCCAGAACGCGTCGGCCAGCGCGGCCCCGGTTGTCCCCAGCTGGCCGAGCGTCGTGGCCTCCGCTTCGGAACCAGCGTGGATGATGAGCGGGTTGAAGGTCGGGCGGCGCTTGGCAGCGTAGATCCGCGCGATCGCGTCGGGGTTGGCCGCGTCGGCGCCGAGGCCGTAGACGGTCTCGGTGGGGACACCGACCAGGAGCCCCGCACGCAAGGCCTCGACGGCCTTTCCAAGCTCGAAGGGCGGGCCCTCGGGTTGCTCTACGATCTCCACCAGCGATTCCCCTGCGGACGCCTGCCTGGGCCGGGCCAACCGATGGCGGCTTGCGCCGCGCCGGATTCTCCCTCACTTCTCCTACATCAAGCGCTTAGGGGGCCCGACAGCAACGATGTCAACGGCGGACTTCGTCCGGAGCGAGGCTGATGGACCCGTTCAAACCATTCGGCTTGAACGGCCGGATCATATGAACGCCCTCACCGGCGAGATGCTGGAGGCCATTGCCGACGCGCTCGTGCTCGGCGAGGGCGACGGCAAGATCCGGTGTTTCGTGATCTCGGGGATTCCCGGCGCCTTCTGCGAGGGGATCGACGGCTCCGAACTCGCGGAGTTCTCGGAGACGGGCGCCGTCACACCGGCGACGATCCGCTTCATGAAGACGCTGGCGACGCTCGACAAACCGCTGATAGCCGCCGTCGACGGGCCGGCGCTCGGCCTCGGCGCGACGATGCTGTTCATGTGCGACTATGTGGTAGCTAGCGAGTGGGCACTGTTCGGCGTCGACAATGTCGGCATCGGCCTGCCGCTCGATACCGCCTCCAGCCTTCTCGGCCCGCGGCTGGTCGGTCATCACGCCGCGTTCGAACTCCTCGTGATGGGCGAGATCATCGACGCCAATCGCGCGCGCGAGGTCGGCCTCGTCAACAAGACGGTCGCCGCCGAATCGGTGGAGGACGCGGCGCGGGATGCGGCGCTGCAGATCGCGGCGCGCCCGCCCGAGGCGGTCCGGCTCGCGAAGCGGATGATGGTCGGCGACCGCCGCGATGCAGTGACGCGGATCTCCAATGAGGCATCGAGCTTCGCCACACTGCAGCGCTCGCCCCATGCCGCGGCCGCGCTCGCCGAAAGGCTCCGGCTCCTCGATCCCGAATCGTCGGGTCAATGACGACCCTCCTGTTCGAGGATGCGATCTTCGCCCGCCACGAGGTGCCTGCCGGCCATGTCGAACGCCCGGAGCGGGTGCTGGCGATCGCGGAAAGGTTCCAGGAAGGCGCCTTCGTTGCCCTGCCGCGCGGGACCTTCGATCCGGCCGGCGACGAATTGATCCTTGCCGTTCACCAGCCCGCCTATCTGGAACGCATTCGCAACGCGGTCCCGGCCGAGGGATTGGTGGCGCTCGACCTCGACACCTTCGTTGGTGCTTCGGGACTGGAAGCTGCCTTCCGCGCGTCGGGTGCCGTCGCCGCTGCCGTCGATGCCGTGATGACCGGCGCGGCCGACAACGCCTTTTGCGCCGTACGCCCGCCGGGTCACCATGCGACGCCCAACCGGGCGATGGGGTTCTGCGTCTTCAACCACGCCGCCATAGGCGCCCGCCGGGCCCAGCGTCGCCACGGAGCGGAGCGGGTCGCCATCGTCGACTGGGACGTCCATCACGGCAACGGGACGCAGGACGCCTTCTGGGACGATCCGACCGTCCTCTACTGCTCGACGCATCAGATGCCGCTCTACCCCTATACCGGCGCCGCTAGCGAGACGGGCGCAGGCAATATCGTCAACGTGCCGCTGGCAGATGGCGCGGGACCGGCCGAATTCGCCGCCGCGTTGGAGGAACGAATCCTCCCGGCAGTCGATCGTTTCGCGCCGGACCTCATCATCATCTCGGCCGGCTTCGACGCGCATGAGCGCGATCCGCTTGGGGGGCTGCGACTGAGGGCCAATGACTTCGCGGATGCGACGCGATGGATTCGGGAAGCCGCCGAAAACCATTGCGGCGGCCGCATCGTAAGCACTCTGGAAGGGGGCTATGATATCCAGGGTCTCGTCGATTCAACCGCGGCCCATGTCGCGGCGATGATGGAGTGAGGGCGCCATTGCCGGAAGCGCAGCAAAGTGACGAGAAGCCGATCGAGGGGATGACGTTCGAGACCGCCCTCGCCGAGCTTGAGCAGATCGTCGACAGGCTCGAGCGCGGGGACGTGCCGCTCGCCGAGTCGATCTCGATCTACGAGCGCGGCGAAGCGCTGAAGCAGCATTGTGAGCGCCTTCTCAAGGAGGCGGAGATGCGCGTGGAAAAGATCAGGCTCGGAAGTTCCGGGCCGGCGGGAACCGAACCGCTTGATGAGAATTGATTCAGTCCAGTTTGCCTTGATCTGGCCGGCTTCCATGTCTAGCCGGGCCACTCCAGCCGATCGCCCGTGAGAGCTTCTTTGTCCGAACGCCCCGAAACCCCGCTGCTCGATCGCCTGGGATCCCCGGACCAGCTCCGCGACCTTCCCGAAGAGTCGCTTCAGCAACTCGCCGAAGAGCTCCGCACAGAGACTATCTCGGCGGTTTCGAACACCGGCGGCCATCTCGGCGCCGGGCTCGGCGTTATCGAGCTCACGGTCGCACTGCACTACGTCTTCGATACGCCGAAGGACCGGCTGATCTGGGACGTCGGCCATCAGGCCTACCCGCACAAGATCCTGACGGGTCGCCGCGATCGCATCCGCACCCTCCGCCAGCCCGAGGGGCTCTCCGGATTCACGCGGCGGGCGGAGAGCGAATTCGATCCGTTCGGGGCGGGCCACTCGTCGACTTCGATTTCGGCCGGGCTCGGCATGGCCGTCGCCCGCGATCTCAGCGGTGGCGACAATCGCGTCGTCTGCGTGATCGGCGACGGCGCGATGTCGGCCGGCATGGCTTATGAAGCGATGAACAATGCCGGCCATCTGAAGTCCGGCCTGATCGTCATTCTCAACGACAACGACATGTCGATCGCGCCGCCCGTCGGGGCGATGTCGGCCTATCTGGCGCGGCGCGTGTCGGGACGGACCTACCGTTCGTTCCGCCGTCTCGGCAAACGGGCGACACGGTGGATGCCGCCGTTTCTCCGCGACCGGGTTCGCCTCACCGAGATGTTCGCGCGTAACATCTGGACCGGCGGCACGCTCTTCGAGCAGCTCGGATTCTACTATGTCGGCCCGATCGATGGGCACCGGCTCGATCACCTCCTGCCGGTGCTGAAGAACGTCCGAGACGCCAATAACGGTCCGATCCTCGTCCATGTCGTGACGAAGAAGGGCAAGGGCTACGCTCCTGCCGAAGCCTCGGCGGACAAGTATCACGGCGTCGGCAAGTTCGATGTCGTCACCGGCGTGCAGGCGGTGAAGAAGAGCAATGCGCCCTCGTTCACCGATGTCTTCGCAAGGAGTCTCATCCGCGAGGCGGAGCGCGACGACAAGATCGTCGCGATCACCGCAGCAATGCCGTCGGGCACGGGCGTCGACCTCTTCGCCGAGCGATTCAACGAGCGCAGCTTCGATGTCGGGATCGCCGAGCAGCATGCCGTGACCTTTGCCGCCGGGCTCGCAAGCGAAGGCTACAAACCGTTCTGCGCCATCTATTCGACGTTCCTGCAGCGGGCCTATGACCAGCTGATCCATGATGTGGCGGTTCAGCGGCTGCCAGTCCGTTTCGCGATCGATCGCGCCGGCTTCGTCGGCGCCGATGGAGCGACCCATGCCGGCTCGTTCGACATCGCCTTCCTGGCGCCGGTGCCGGGAATGGTGGTGATGGCGGCGGCCGATGAGGCGGAGCTCGTCCATATGGTCACGACGGCGGTCGCAATCGACGACCGGCCGTCCGCGTTCCGGTACCCCCGCGGCGATGGCTTCGGCGTCGACATGCCGGAGGAGGGCAAGGTCCTGCCCATCGGCAAGGGACGCGTTCTCGTCGAAGGCACCAAGGTCGCCCTTCTCTCCTACGGGGCGCGCCTGCACGAGTGCCTGACGGCCGCCGAGGACCTGAAGAGCATGGGCCTGCCGACGACCGTCGCCGATGCCCGGTTCCTGAAGCCGCTCGATACCGACCTGGTCGAGCGTCTTGCCCGCGGGCACGAGGTGCTGATTACCATCGAGGAAGGGTCGTCCGGCGGGTTCGCTGCCACCGTTCTGGAGCATCTCGCCAACCGCGGGCTCCTCGAACACGGGCTGAAGGTGCGACCCCTCTTCATGCCGGACACATTCGTGGAGCACGGCCAGCAGGCATCGATGTATGCTGCGGCTGGCCTCGATGCCAAAGCCATCCGGATTGCTGCGCTCGCGGCGCTCGGCGCCGACGCAAAGATGGTGTCGCGGGCCTGAACCGGAGGCACGCAGTGCCGGGAATCATTCGATCCATCGTAGCGCTCCTCCTGGGCGTCGGGCTCCTGCTGATCGGGCACGGTACGCTGATCACGATGGTGCCGCTGCGGGCGGTGACCGAGGCCTTCACGTCCCTCCAGATCGGTCTCCTCGGTGCGGCCTACTATCTCGGCTTCGTTGTCGGCTGCGTTGGGACGCCCTTCGTTATCCTCCGCGCCGGGCATATCCGGACCTTCACCGCACTCGTCGCCCTCGCCACCGCGTCGGCCCTGATCCTGCCGCTGGCGATCGACTTCTGGCCGTGGTTCGGCGCCCGCGTCATCATGGGCGTCAGCCTCGCCGGCCTTTTCATGGTGATCGAGAGCTGGCTCAACGATCGCGCCAGCAACGACAATCGCGGTCTCGTCTTCGGCGCCTATATCGCGGTGAACTACGGCGCGATCGCCATCGGTCAGCTGATCGTCACGGCAGGCGACACCAATGGCTTCGAGACGTTCCTGGCCGCCGGACTTGCGCTCGTTCTGGCGACCATCCCCGTCGCCCTGACGCGCTCGGCGCAGCCTGCACCGATCGCCCTCGTCCGATTCAAGCCGGTCGACCTGTTCAAGCGATCGCCGGTCGCGTTTGTCGGCGTGAGCATGATCGGGCTCGCTACCGGCGCGTTCTGGACGCTTGCCGCGCTGTTTGTCGTTCAATCCGGCATGAGCAGCGACGACGCCGCGCTCTTTGTCGCGTTTGCCGTGGTCGGCGGGATGCTCGCTCAGTGGCCGATCGGCCATCTGTCGGATCGCTTCGACCGCCGGTATGTCCTTTTCGGACTGCTTCTCCTCAGCGCCATGATTGGCCTGGCGATCGGCTTCCTGCCCCTCGGTCGCATCGAGATGCTGATCGCTGCGGTGCCGCTCGGCGGCACACTGCTGTCGGGGTACTCGATCGCGATTGCCCATGCGTTCGACCACGCCGAAAGATCGGAGTTCGTGGAGACATCGGCGGGCCTCCTCTTCGCCAACGGTGTGGGATCGATGATCGGACCGATCGCCGCCTCCGCGCTGATGGGCGCAGTCGGTGCCGGTGGGCTCTTCGCCTTCGCCGCCGCGGCGCAGGTGGGGCTCGCTGGCTTCGTCTACTATCGTGTGAGACAGCGCGGCCCGGTGGTCGGAGAGCACAAGGTCGGGTTCACCGTCGGCGCAACGTCGCAGGCCGGTGGCGTGCTGACACCGGATGGCTACGCCGAGGAATCGCCTGACGTCGTCATGCCGGAACCGGTCGAGGATCAGATCGCCGAGGCGGCGGCCGAAGACGAGGTCGATGCAAGCGCGGCCGAGACCTCTCCCGACGAGCGCGACCTTGCCGAGCTGGAGCCGGCCGGGCCCGAGAAGTCGGGGTAGCTCGGGTGACCCGCCGTGCGCCTTGACCAGTTCCTCGCCGAGCGCGGCCTGGCGCGAAGCCGCGCTCGCGCCCGCGACGCCATCCTCCGTGGGACAGTCACGATCAACGGCAAGCGGGTCAGGCGACCCGCGATGGAAGTCGGATCGGCCGACCGTGTCGCGGTCGAAGACCCTGCCCGCGGTTACGTTTCGCGGGCCGCGCTGAAGCTGGTCGCAGCGCTCGATCATTTCGGGTACGACCCGGCCGATCGGAACGCCCTCGACATCGGCGCCTCCACTGGCGGCTTCACGCAGGTGCTGCTTGAACGCGGGGCCGAGCACGTTGTCGCTGTCGATGTCGGCCACGGCCAACTCGATGCTTCCCTGACCGGAGACCCGCGCGTCCGCCTGCTGGAGGGCGTCAATGCACGATCGCTGACCGCCGACGCGGTCGGCGGTCCGTTCGCTGCACTCACAAGCGACGTCAGCTTCATTTCGCAGCGGCTGGTGCTGCCGCCGGCGCTGGCGCTGTCCACGGCCGGAGCGTGGGCCGTCGTCCTGGTGAAGCCGCAATTCGAGCTCGGACCGGCGGCGCTCGGCAGGAACGGTGTCGTGGCGGACCCGAACGAGGCGCGGCAAGCGGCCGACGATCTCGCCGAGTGGCTTGCAGGGCAACAAGGCTGGCGGGTCGATGGCCTCCTGCCCTCGCCGATCGCGGGGGGAGACGGCAATCAGGAGTTCCTGCTCGGTGCGGTTCGGCCATGAATGCCTGGTTCAGTCGACAGGCTTGCCGCAGCGCGATATCCAGTAGGAAGTGACCCCATTTCGGAGCCTTCGCCCATGAAGAAACTGATTGCCGCCGCGGCGTTTGCCGTCGCCCTCCCCTTTGCTGCCGCCAACGCTCAGGACGGCGAAGCCGCTGCCGAACTCGAGCAGTGCCTCCTCGAGAACTCGGGTGCGCCGGAGGAGGCGCTGTTCCGCAATCTCCTTCGCGCCATGATCGAGGAAGACGTCGACGAGACGCGGTCTTTCCTGTTCTCGATTCTGGGTCGGATGGAAGAGCTGGCGATCAACCAGTGCGGCGCTCCGGAGGACATCACCGAGCAGGCGTGGGCGGCCGAGGTGCCCGGCGCCTACATCAATACGATGGTGGTGGAGCTGTTCTCCGACCTCGTTCAGGCGCTCGGCGAGATGTAGGCCGGGTCGCCCAGCTTCTCGGTGTCCTCGATTTCGATACCGAAGCCCTCGAGCCCGACATAGCGGAGCTCGCGGGAGGCAATGAGGCGGATCGAACGGACGCCGAGATCGCGTAGAATCTGCGCACCGAGGCCGATATCGCGCCAGTTTTCCGCGCGCTGCGCCGCGGAGCCGTGGGCCTCCTCGGCTCCCGGCTCCATCGCCGCGGCGCTGACGCCGACGGCGCCTTCGCGCAGATAGACCAGGACGCCGCGACCGCCCTTGGCGAGTTGGCCGACGGCCTGACCGAGCCGGGTGGCCGAACCGAAGACATCGTCAATCGTCCGCTCGCGATGGATGCGCACCGGCACGCCCCGGCCGTCGCCGATATCGCCGAACACAAGCGCCAGATGCTGCATCGGATCGAACGGCGTCGAATAGGTCACCGCCGCCGCCGGACCGGCGATCGTCTCCACCACCCGCTCTTCGACGCGCTTGACCAGCTGCTCGCGGCGCTGGCGATGGGCGATGATCTCGGCGACCGAAACGGACCGCAACCCGTGCTTCTCGGCGAAGGCGCCGACGTCGTCGCCGCGCATGACGGTGCCGTCGTCATTGACGAGCTCGCAGAGGACGCCGACGGGCTCGAGGCCGGCAAGTTCGCAGAGATCGACCGCGGCCTCGGTGTGGCCCGAGCGCGTGAGCACGCCGCCCTCGCGGGCAACGAGCGGGAAGACATGACCCGGGCGGACGAAATCGTCGGCGCCGGAATTGCCGTTGGCGAGCGCTCGCAGCGTGTTGCAGCGCTCCTCGGCCGAGATGCCCGTCGTAAGGCCATGGCGGTAATCGACCGAGACCGTGAACGCGGTCTGGAGCGGAGCGTCGTTCTTCGCCACCATCGGCGCCAGACCCAGCCGACCCGCGGTCTCCGGCGTCACCGGCGCGCAGACGATGCCGGATGTGTGGCGGATGAAGAAGGCGATCTTCTCTGGCGTCGCCTGGCTGGCGGCGAGGATAAGGTCGCCCTCGTTCTCGCGGTCGTCATCGTCGATGACGACGACGATCTCACCGCGCGCGAAAGCCTCGATCGCCGCGCTGACGTTGTCCTGCTTGTCGTTCATGCGCCGGTTGGCTCCGTTCCCATCTGGGCCCGGTGCCGCAGGTAGTGATCGGCGAGCGCGCATGCCAGCATCGCCTCGCCGATCGGAACAGCGCGGATGCCGACGCAAGGGTCGTGGCGGCCTTTGGTGGAGACCTCGATCTCCTCGCCGCTGTCATCGATCGAGCGCCGCGGCGTCAGGATCGAGGATGTCGGCTTGACGGCGAAGCGCGCTACGATCGGCTGCCCGCTCGAAATGCCGCCGAGTATGCCGCCGGCGTGGTTGGAGAGGAACTCCGGCCCGCCGTCGCCCTGCCTGATCTCGTCGGCGTTCTCCTCGCCTGTGAGCTCGGCCGCGCCGAAGCCGGCGCCGATCTCGACGCCCTTGACCGCATTGATCGACATCAGCCCGGCGGCGATGTCCTCGTCAAGCTTGCCGTAGAGCGGCGCGCCGAGGCCGGCCGGCACATTCTCCGCGACGATCTCGATTACCGCGCCCACTGACGAGCCCGCCTTACGGATCTCGTCGAGATAGCTCTCCCAGACCGGCACGATTTCGGAGTCAGGGGAGAAGAACGGATTGCCGTCGACGGCGTCCCAATCCCAGTTGCCGCGGTCGATCCGGTGCTTGCCGATCTGGATCAGCGCGCCGCGGACGACGACGGTGGGTACGATCTTCCGGGCAATCGCCCCGGCCGCCACCCGCATTGCCGTTTCGCGCGCGGACGAGCGGCCGCCGCCACGATAATCGCGGATGCCGTACTTTGCGTCATAGGTGAGATCGGCGTGGCCCGGGCGGTATTGATGGCGGATCTCGCCATAATCCTTCGAACGCTGGTCGACATTCTGAATTTCGAGCGCGATCGGCGTGCCGGTGGTCAGGTAGCCCTCGCCGTCCTCGTTGGGCACCACCCCTGAAAGAATCCGGACTTCGTCGGGCTCGCGGCGCTGGGTGGTGAAGCGCGATTGGCCGGGCCGCCGGCGGTCGAGATAGTGCTGGATCTCAGCCTCTGTGATCGGAAGGCGCGGCGGACAGCCGTCGACGACGCAGCCGATCGCCGGCCCGTGGCTTTCGCCCCAGGTGGTGACGCGGAAGAGATGTCCGAAGGTGTTGTGAGACATGGCGTTGCGCTGCTTCTAGGCGCGCGCCGTGAGAGCGTCAAACGGGCGGCACGTGCCTAAAGCCAACGCGCCTCGCCGCCACTCCACACGAAGACGCGGTCCTGATGTGCCGGCAGCGTCGGGATTTCGTGCTGATCGTGCCCGATCAGAAGCCCCTGCACGACGCGGGCGACGGCGCCATGCGACACGGCAACCGTGTCGCGATCCACGCTTTCAAGCCACCGCCTGACCCGAACGGCCAGCATTTCGTAGCTCTCGCCGCCGGGCGGAACGAAGCCCCATTTGTCGGCCTGGCGGCGGCGGACGTCGTCCGGCCGATCGATGGCGAGCTCGGCAAGGGTCGAGCCCTCCCACGAGCCAAAGGTGATCTCGATCAGCCCTCGATCGATCCGAAACGCGTCGCGAGGCAGACCGAGTTCGCCGCGGATAATCCGCATCGAATCGATCGAGCGCTTCAGCGGGCTCGCCGCGAAATCGTAGCCCGGGACTCCTTCGATCGCGCGAAGGGCGTGGCCGTTCCGCGCAGCCTGTTCGCGGCCGTGCGGATTGAGCGGCGTGTCCTTCTGGCCTTGCAGCCGGCGCTCGACATTCCAGTCGGTCTCGCCGTGCCTGATGAAGATCAGCCTGTGCGCGAGGTGAACCCGCCCGGCATCAGCCGCCACTGGCCACCACGTCGGGGGCGTCCGGGTTCTTCATGCCGACGATGTGGTAGCCGGAATCGACGTGGTGCACCTCGCCGGTCACCGCACGCGACATGTCAGACAGGAGATAGAGCGCGGCGTTGCCGACCTCGTCGATGGTGACCGTCCGCCGGAGCGGCGCGTTCAGCTCGTTCCATTTGAGGATATAGCGGAAGTCGCCGATGCCGGAGGCCGCCAATGTCTTGGCCGGACCGGCCGAGATCGCGTTGACGCGGATGTTGGCGGGGCCGAGGTCGGCGGCGAGATAGCGCACGCTCGCCTCCAGCGCCGCCTTGGCGAC
>CAZSXA010000067.1:0-11099 GCA_964611195.1 uncultured Bauldia sp. | reverse complement strand
CGGCCTTCCGGCATGTCGAGCGTGACGCCGTCCGGCAGTGCGCGCCGGACGAAGTCGGCATCGACCGCGACCCGGCCGGCATTGAACACGATGTTGAGCGCCGCCTCGTCGGTCGGCCCTCGGGCGACCATGATGTCGTCGACGATTGTCCCCTCATGCGTGAGGAGCATCGAGTAGCGCATCCGCCCCGGCTTCAAAGTGGTGAAGCTTCCCGGCGTGACTGCCTCAAGCGCCGCGGCAACGGATGCATAATCGGGTCCCGACAGCCGCGCCTGACCCATATGCGAGACGTCGAACAGCCCGGCCGCGTCGCGCGTCTGGCGATGCTCGGCGAGGATGCCGGCGAACTGCACCGGCATCGTCCAGCCTTCGAACGGCACCATCCGCGCGCCGAGCTCGCGATGAAGATCGGCGAGCGCGGTCTCCTTCAGCGGGGCGTTCTGGGTTTCGGCTTCGGCGCTCATGCGGCTCTTTCTACGTTGGGATCGTAGCCGAGGATCGGTGCGAGCCAGCGCTCGGCCTCCTCGATGGTCCAACCCTTCCGCTCCGCATAGTCCTCGACCTGATCGCGTCCGATGCGGCCGACGCCGAAATAGTGGCTGTCAGGATTGGAGAAATAGAGCCCCGAGACGGAGGAAGGCGGCCACATCGCGAAGCTTTCCGTCAGCTTGATGCCGGTCTTCGCCTCGGCATCCAGTAGCCGGAACAACGTCGCCTTCTCGGTGTGATCGGGCTGCGCCGGATAGCCCGGCGCCGGGCGGATGCCCTGGTACTTTTCGGCGATCAAATCCGCGCTGCTGAGCGTCTCGTCCGGCGCGTAGCCCCACAGCTCCGTCCGCACCAGCTGGTGCACGCGCTCGGCGAAGGCCTCGGCGAGCCGGTCGGCGAGCGATTGCGAGAGGATCTTGGAGTAGTCGTCATTCGCCTTCTCGAAGCGGTTGATGACGGCCTCCTCGCCGAAGCCGGTCGAGACGGCGAAGCCGCCGACATAGTCGGCGACGCCGCTATCTTCCGGAGCGACGAAATCCGCGAGCGCCACGTGCTGGCGGCCCTCGCGCGAGCGCTCCATCTGCTGGCGGAGCGTGAACAGCCTGGCGAGTTCGTCCTCGCGGTCGTCGTCGGTGAAGACGCGGATGTCGTCGCCGACGGCGTTCGCCGGCCAGAACCCGACTACCGCACTTGCCGACAGCCACTTCTCCTCGACCATCTGCTTCAGCATCGCCTGCGCGTCATTGAAGAGGCTGCGCGCCGCCTCGCCGGACTTCTCGTCGTCGAGGATCATCGGATAGGTGCCGGTCATCTCCCAGGCGGAGAAGAACGGCGTCCAGTCGATGTAGGGAACAAGCTCGTCGATCGGGTAGTCGGTGAACACCTTCGTGCCGAAGAAGCTCGGCTTCACCGGCTTGGCCTTCTGCCAATCGACGGCAAAGTGATCCGCCCGCGCGTCGGCAATGGTCAGCCGGCGCTTGTCGGCCTGCGTCTGGTTGTGGCGCTCGACGAGCTTGGCGTAGTCCTCCTCCACCTTCTTTCGGTAGGCGTCCTTGTCCTTGCCGAGAAGCGAGGAGGCAACGCCGACCGCGCGGCTCGCGTCGAGCACATGGACAGTCGCGCCCTTCTTGTAGTTCGGCCCGATCTTGAGCGCGGTGTGTATGCGGCTGGTGGTGGCGCCGCCGATCAGGAGCGGCAGCACGAAGCCTTCGCGCTCCATTTCGGAGGCAACGTTCACCATCTCGTCGAGCGACGGCGTGATGAGGCCGGAAAGGCCGATGATATCGACCTTCTGCTCGCGCGCCGTCTCCAGGATCTGCTGCGCCGGCACCATGACGCCGAGGTCGATGACGTCGAAATTGTTGCACTGCAGGACGATGCCGACGATGTTCTTGCCGATGTCGTGGACGTCGCCCTTGACGGTCGCGAGCAGCACCTTGCCGGCACCGCTGTTGCCGCCCCCCGAGGCTTCCTTCTCCGCCTCCATGAAAGGCATCAGATAGGCGACCGCCTGCTTCATCACGCGGGCCGACTTCACCACCTGCGGCAGAAACATCTTGCCGGAGCCGAAGAGGTCGCCGACGACGTTCATGCCGGCCATCAGCGGCCCCTCGATCACCTCGAGGGTCGCATCGAATTGCTGCCGCGCTTCCTCGGCATCCTGCTCGATGAACTCGGTGATGCCGTGCACGAGCGCGTGCTCCAGCCGCTTGTCGACCGGCTGCTCGCGCCACGTCAGATCGGCCTTCTTCTGCGCGCCGCCCGAGCCCTTGTGTTTCTGCGCGGCGTCGAGGAGGCGGTCGGTCGCGTCCTCGCGGCGGTTGAGAATCGCGTCCTCGCAGAGCTCGCGGAGCTCCGGATCGATGTCGTCATAGACCGGCAGCGCGCCGGCATTGACGATCGCCATGTCCATGCCGGCGGCGATGGCGTGATAGAGGAAAACCGAATGCATCGCGGCGCGAACCGCCTCGTTGCCACGGAACGAGAAGGAGAGGTTTGACAGGCCGCCCGACACGCTGGCGTGGGGCAGGTTCTCCTTGATCCACCGCGTCGCCTCGATGAAATCGACGGCGTAATTGGCGTGCTCGGCAATGCCGGTGGCGATCGCGAAGATGTTGGGATCGAAGATGATGTCTTCGGGCGGAAAGCCGACTTCGTTGACGAGGATGTCGTACGCTCGCTTGCAGATCTGGGTCTTCCGCTCGAACGTGTCGGCCTGGCCCTTTTCGTCGAAGGCCATCACCACCACCGCAGCGCCGTAGAGCCGCACCTGGCGGGCGCGCTGCCTGAACTCGTCCTCGCCCTCCTTCAGCGAGATCGAGTTCACGATCGCCTTGCCCTGAACGCATTTGAGGCCCGCCTCGATCACCGACCATTTCGACGAGTCGATCATGATCGGCACCCGGGCGATGTCGGGCTCGGCCGCCAGGAGATTGAGGAACGTCACCATCGCCTTCTCGGAGTCGAGAAGGCCCTCATCCATGTTGACGTCGAGAATCTGGGCGCCGCCCTCGACCTGACCGCGCGCGACGTCGAGCGCCGTCGCATAGTCGTCGTCGGCGATCAGTTTGCGAAAGCGAGCCGATCCCGTGACGTTGGTCCGCTCGCCGATATTGATGAAGCCTGTTGCTGCACTCATAGGGCCGCCGGAAACGGCTCGAGACCGGCGAGACGGAGACGTGTCTCGCGCTCGGGAACCTGACGCGGTTTCTCGCCCTTCACGGCAGCGGCGATCGCTGCGATGTGCTCGGGCGTGGTGCCGCAGCAGCCGCCGACGATGTTGACGAGGCCGGACTTCGCGAACTCGCCGACGGTCGAAGCCATGTGCTCCGGCGTCTCGTCATACTCGCCGAGTTCGTTCGGCAGGCCGGCATTCGGGTAGGCGCAGACCAGCGCGTTCGCCTCGCGGGATATCTCCGCGATATGGGCGCGCATCTCCTCCGCGCCGAGCGCGCAATTGAGCCCGACGGTCAACGGCTCGGAATGCTCGACCGAATTGAGGAACGCGGTCGGCGTCTGGCCGGACAGCGTTCGCCCGGACCGGTCGGTGATCGTGCCGGAAATCATGATCGGCAGCTTCACGCCCTTCTCCTCGAACACTTCCTCCGCCGCGAAGATGCCGGCCTTGACGTTGAGCGTATCGGTGATCGTCTCGAAAAGGATGAGATCGGCGCCGCCCTCGATGAGGCCGCGCACGGCGTCGGCATAGACTTCGCGAAGGTCGTCGAAGGTGATGTTGCGGGCCCCGGGGTCGCCGACATCCGGCGACATCGAGGCCGTCTTGGTCGTCGGTCCGACCGCGCCGGCGACGAAGCGCGGCTCGTCCTCGGTCGCAACCGCATCGGCGGCCTCGCGCGCCAGCTTGGCGCCGGCGAGATTGAGCTCGTAGGCGAGGTCGCCCATGCCGTAATCGGCCTGCGCCACACGGTTCGAGGAGAACGTGTTGGTGGCGACGATGTCGGCGCCGGCCTTCAGATAGGCCTCGTGGATCTCGCGGATGACGTCCGGCCGCGTGATATTGAGGAGGTCGTTGTTGCCTTTGAGGTCGCTCTGCCAGTCCTTGAAGCGCTCGCCGCGAAAGTCTTTCTCCGTCAGCTTGTAGCGCTGGATCATCGTCCCCATCGCGCCGTCGATGACGAGGATGCGGTCCCTGGCGGTCTCGCGAATGCCCGTGGCCGCGTCGCGGCGCTCAAGCGGCGTCGGATCGAGTTTCTCTGCTGCGACGTTCATCAGACCGTACTCCGCGTCTGCGCTGAGCCTGCGTCGTCCGCCGCTGCCGCGCGGGCGGCATTTGCCGGCCCGAGCTGCAGCCGATCGAAGATGGCGAGGGTCAGCTTCGCCCGGTTAAGCGGGTAGAAATGGATGCGCCGGAAGCCGCGTTCAATGAGATCGTGAACCTGGTCGGCCGCAATCTCGGTAGCGGGCTTGTCGCGATCGTCCTTGTCCTCGCCCACCGCATCGAAACGCTCCCGCAGCCAGACCGGCACGGACGCCCCGATGCGCTCGGCGAATTTGACCACCTGCTCGTAATTGTGGATCGGGATGACGCCCGGGACGATCGGGACATCGATGCCGGCCGCCCGGACCCGCTCGACGTAATCCTCGAACATGTCGTTATCGAAGAACATCTGCGTGATCGCCTCGTCGGCGCCGGCATCGACCTTGCGCTTGAGGTTGGCGATGTCGGCAGCGGGGCTCGCGCTGTCGGGATGCTTCTCCGGATAGGCCGCGACCGAGACGTCGATCCCGCCGATCGCCTTGATGCCGGCGACGAGTTCCGGCGACCCGGCATAGCCGCCCGGATGGGGCTCATAGGGCGTGCCCGCGCCGGTCGGCGGATCGCCGCGGAGGGCGACGATGCGCGTGACGCCCATCCGCTTGTAGTCGCGGACGATCTCGTCGATCTCCTCGCAGGTCGCACCGACGCAGGTGAGATGCGCGGCCGGAGCAAGGTCGGTTTCTCTCAGGATTCGGCTGATGGTCGCGTGGGTGCGATGGCGCGTCGAACCTCCGGCACCATAGGTGACGGAGACGAACAGCGGGCGCAACGGCGCCAGCCGCTCGATCGAGCGCCAGAGCGTTTCTTCCATCGCCTCGGTCTTGGGCGGGAAGAACTCGAATGAAACGTCGGGGTCAGCGTGGTGCGCCACGCAAAGGCTCCTTGCGTCGTTTAGCGAAGCGCGACCCAGAAAGCGGGTCGCGATGTCGGCGGGGAAGGTGGGCAGCATAGGGTTATCTGGCAAGCAATCAACCGCCGGCCCTTTGGCCGCGCGCGAAAACGCGTTCTGATCGCGAGGTCTTGGTTAGAAATCAGATGGATGTGTCGGGCGGAACGACGTCTCGCGTCAGGCGAGTTGCACGAGGTTTCCGTTCGCAGCACCGGGCGAGCCGCTGGCAACGCTTACGCGATTGCGGCCGGCCGACTTCGAGTCATAGAGCGCGGCATCGGCGCGGTTGAGCGCACCATCGAAACCGACGCTGCCCTCTCCCGGCTCCACCACCGCAACGCCTGCGCTGACGGTCGCGCGAAGGGAGCTGTCCCCGATCCGGTCCACTGCGGCCGCGAACGATTTGCGCACACGGTCGGCAATGGCGACCGCCGCCTCCGCGCTGGCGCCGGGTGCAACGGCGATGAACTCCTCGCCGCCGATGCGGCCGACGAGATCCTTGGGGCGGACACCTTTCGTGAGCGCTTCGGCAAAGGCGCGCAGAACAGTGTCGCCCATCTGGTGCCCGTAGCCGTCATTGATCGACTTGAAGCGGTCGAGATCGAAGATGACGACGCCGACGGGTCGATCCTCGGCATGTGCCTTCTCGAGCAGCTTGTTGGCGGCGTCGAACGCGGCGCCGCGGTTCGGCAGGCCGGTGAGGGTGTCTGTTTCCGCGGCCGCCCGGCTTCGGGCCGCGACCCGTTCCTTGATGAGGGAGATCACCAGCGCCGTCGAGCCGACATTGAACAGGATCGCCGCAAGATAGACCGGCCAGAAATTCGCTTCGCCTGTTCCGGGACTGATCTCATCGAGCGACGCGATCTGCGTGACGGCGAACCCGACGGCCACCGCGTCGAGGGCGATCAGGGCCAGCAGCGGCCAGCGCGCGGGCAGCTTTTCGCTCCGTCCGCGCCACAGTTCCGCGGCGGCGCCGACCAGAAACAGGGCGCAGATCGCCAGGTAGATCGCGCCCATCTCGCCGAAGGCGAGGTCGAGACCCGGTGCATAGGCAACGCCTATCCACACAAGCGCGCCACAGATCAGGAAGATCGGCGGCACCGAGCGGTCGTTGAATGCCGCCATCGACGCCCACATCAACGCGGTCGCCAGCATGAGGCAGAGGAACGCCAGCGCCGGCGAGGTTTCCTCCCAGAGGATGACCACGCCCATCGCCACGAAAAGGTTGGCAAGCCCCCACAGCACGGCCGTTGCGACGTCGCCGGCCCCGCGGCCGATCACCAGCAACAGAACGCCGCTGGCCAGCGAGAGCATGGCCAGCATTGCGATGGCGGTGTCGGAATCGAGTTCCACTGCCGAACGTTAGCCCGTTCCAATCCTTGAAAGGCACAGTATCGCCGGCCAGCCTTACCGATAGGTAACTGCTTCGCCGCGCGTCTCCGGAGCCCAGGCCGCCAACCCGGCTTCGAGCCTGCTGTTGCGCCAAGGGAGAAAGTCGGTCTAGCCTTGGATTTCGTGGTTGGGAGCCGGGCTCAGTGCAGGCTCATCGACGCGTAAAACCGTGGGCGGGAATGGTCCGCATCGGACGAGCAAGCGTATCGATGGTGGGCCGACAGCAACGGAGGTGTACCCGCATGAAGCTTTCCCTCAACAAGGCAGCGACGACGATCGTGGCGGCCGCCGCAATCACACTCGGCGGTGTCGCAATCGCGCAGGAGACCCAGTTCGTGACCGTCGGGACCGGCGGCGTAACTGGCGTCTACTACCCGACCGGCGGCGCGATCTGCCGCCTCGTCAACGAAAGTCGTGACGAGCACGGCATCCGCTGTTCGGCGGAATCGACCGGTGGTTCGGTGTTCAACATCAACGCAATCCGCTCTGGCGACCTCAATTTCGGCGTCGCCCAGTCGGACGTTCAGTACAACGCCTATAACGGCCTCACCGACAACTTCCTCGACGATCCGTTCGAGGATCTTCGCTTCGTGTTCTCGGTTCATCCTGAGCCGTTCACTGTCGTCGTCCGCGCCGATTCCGGCATCGAGGGCATCGAGGACCTCGTCGGCAAGCGCGTCAATGTCGGCAATCCGGGCTCCGGCCAGCGCGCCACCATGGAACTCGTGATGGAGCGCTATGGCTGGACGATGGACGATTTCGAGGTTGCCTCGGAACTGCCCTCGCGTGAGCAGGCCCAGGCGCTCTGCGACAACCAGATCGACGCGTTCGTCTTCACCGTCGGCCATCCGTCGGGCTCGATCTCCGAGCCGGTGGCGACCTGCGACGCGCAGATCATCAATGTCGACACCGACATCATCGGCGAGATCGTCGACGAGTTCCCGTACTACTTCTGGGCCACGATTCCGGCCGGGATGTACAACAACGACGAGGACATCACGACCTTCGGCGTCGGTGCGACCTTCGTCTCCTCGACCGCCACGTCGGATGACGTCGTCTACACGGTCGTGCGGTCGGTGTTCGAGAACTTCGAGGCCTTCACCGGCCTTCATCCGGCCTTCTCCGCTTTGACGCCCGAAGGCATGGCCAATGCCGGCCAGTCCGCCCCGGTCCATCCGGGTGCGCAGCGCTACTATGAGGAGGTCGGTCTCCGGTAGACCGCCTCCCGCCGCCAACATCCCCCGGGGCGCCTGTTGCGCCCCGGGGCACGTTTCCAGAGCAGCAAGCCCCCATGTCCGACGGTGCCGTGTCCGAAGCCGCCGATGCCGATCGCGTCGCAGCGGCCGAGACGGGAGCCCGTGTCCCCACCGCCACGACCCGGCGCATCGTCACGATCACGGCGATCTCCTGGTCGCTCTTCCAGCTCTGGATCGCCTCGCCGATCCCGTTCTCGCTGAACTTCCTGATCATCTCCGAGACCGAGGCGCGGGCGATCCATCTCGCCTTCGCGCTCTTCCTCGGCTACCTGCTGTTCCCCGGCATCATCCGGAAGTCGCGCCGGATCCCGTTCTTCCCTGCAGCCTGGCTCGCCGCCGCGATCGCGCTGGCGGTCTACGCCGTCAGCGTCGCGGGCAGCGATAGCCCCGACAACTGGCCGATCTTTGCCATCCTCGCCGCTCTTGCGGTTGTCATCGCCTGGATGGCGTTCCGGCCTCAGCCGCTCGACCATGTGCCGGAGGTCGACTGGTTCCTGGCGCTGCTGGCGGCCGCTGCCGCCGCCTATCTCTTTGTCTTCTACGAGGCGCTGGCGCTGCGTCCCGGGGCGCCGACCTTTGCCGACCTGCTGGTCGCCGGCATCGGCGTCCTGGTGCTTCTCGAAGCAACGCGGCGGACGCTCGGGCCGGCACTGATGTTCATCGCCCTGGCGATGCTGTTCTACGCCTTCGCCGGCCGCATCATGCCCGAAATCGTCTCCCATGGCGGCCAATCCTTCAGCCGGGTGATGTCGCAGCAATGGCTCGGCTATGAGGGCGTCTTCGGCATTGCGCTCGGCGTCTCGACCAGCTTCGTCTTTCTGTTCGTTCTGTTCGGCGCATTGCTCGAACGAGCCGGGGCAGGCAACTATTTCATCCAGCTGTCGTTCGCTTTGCTCGGCCATTTGCGCGGCGGGCCGGCCAAGGCGGCCGTGGTTGCGTCGGGAACCACCGGCCTCGTCTCCGGCTCATCGATCGCCAATGTCGTGACCACCGGCACTTTCACGATTCCGCTGATGCGGCGCGTCGGCTATCCGCCGGAAAAGGGCGGCGCATTCGAGGTAGCGGCCTCGGTCAACGGCCAGATGATGCCGCCGATCATGGGCGCCGCGGCATTCCTGATCGCCGAATACGTCAACATCCCCTACACCGAGGTGATCCTCCGCGCCTTCGTCCCCGCGGTCGCGACCTACATCGCGCTCTTCTACATCGTCCATATCGAGGCGCTGAAGGCCGGCATCGAAGGCCTGCCGCGCCGGACCGAGCGGAGGGCATCGGCCCGTTTCCTCCGCATCGGCCTCGGCATCTCGGGCTTCGTCGTCCTCGCCAATGTCATCTACTGGTCGACCAGCTGGATCAAGGATCTCCTCGGCGACGCGGCGAGCCCGGTACTCGCGCTCCTCATCGCGGTTGCCTATGTCGGCCTCCTCGCCTGGCGCGCGCGCTATCCGGACCTCGAGCCCGACGACGAGGACGCTGAGGTCATCCTGCCGGACGCAATCGAGGTCGCGCGGACCGGCTTTCACTTCCTCTTGCCCATCATCGTGCTCGTCTGGGCGCTGATGGTCGAACGGCTATCGCCCGGCCTCTCGGCGTTCTGGGCGATCGTGCCGATGGTCGGGATTCTCCTGACCCAGGACGCCATCACAGCCTTCTTCCGCGGCGATCGCGCGGTCGCCCGCCATCTCGCCAACGGTGTCCGGGCGCTCGGCGAGGGACTGCGCAAGGGCGCCATCAACATGGTCGGCGTCGCCATCGCGACAGCCACCGCCGGTATCGTCGTCGCCACGGTGGCGACGACGCCGCTCGGCCTCGGCATGACCGAGGTCGTCGAGACGATCGCCGGCGGCAACCTCCTGATCATGTTGATTCTGACGGCGGTCATCTGCCTGATTCTCGGCATGGGCCTGCCGACGACGGCGAACTACATCATCGTCGCCACCCTGATGGCTCCGGTGATCGTCGAACTGGCGGCCGGGTCCGGCCTCGCCGTGCCGCTGATCGCGGCCCATCTTTTCGTCTTCTATTTCGGCCTGATGGCCGACGTGACGCCGCCGGTCGGCCTTGCGTCCTACGCCGCCGCAGCCATCTCCGGCGCCTCGCCGATCGCCACCGGCGTCCAGGCCTTCCGCTACGAGATCAGGACGGCGCTGCTGCCGTTCATCTTCATCTTCAACACGCAGCTTCTCCTCATTGGCATCGATAATGTGTTCATGGGAGCGCTGACGATCGGCGCAGCCGTTCTGGCGATGCTGATCTTCGTTGCGGCGACTCAGAACTGGTTCCTGGTGAAGAGCCGGCTCTGGGAGACGGCCGTCCTCCTCATCGCCTGCTTCACGCTGCTGCGCCCGGGTGTTTGGATGGACATGATCGAGGTCGAAACGCTGCCGCGCCCGCCAAGCGCGCTTGAGGAGATCGCCGCCGAGCGCGGCGAGGGCGACCAGATCGAGATGCGTTTCGAGGGCGTCAATTTCGAGGGCGAGGAGCGCTCGCAGACCGCCCTCCTCACCCTCGGACGCGAGGGCCTGCAGCCTCAGATGCGGCTGGCCGTTGCCGGCGTGTCGATGTTCCCCTCAGGCGACACCTATCAGATCACCAGTGTCACCCAGGAAAGCGAAGCCGATTCCTACGGCCTCGAAACGGGGATGCGGCTCACCGAGATCTATATTGCCAACCCCGACCGGCCGCCGAAGGAGCTGTTCTTCATCCCTGCCCTCCTCGGCATCGCCGCAATCTATATGCTGCAGCGAAGACGCCGCGCCGAGATGGAAACCGCGGCCGCATGACGGAGACGCCGATGTTCGCCAACATCCTCCTTGCCGTCGACCTCGTTCACGGCGACTCGCAGGCGCGTCCTGCCGCCGTCGCCGCCGATCTCGCCCGCCGCGACGGCGCGAGGCTTCACGTGATGACGGTCGTGCCCGACTACGGCATGTCGATCGTCGGCTCGTTCTTTCCCGCCGGGTTCGAGGAGGCGGCGCTCGAAAAGGCGCATCAGCATCTGATTGCCTTCGCCCGCGACACGATCCCCGCCGGGCTTGTGACGAACCACGTCGTCCGGCACGGCAACATCTATCGCGAGATCATCGCCGGAGCCGAGGAAGAGGGCTGCGACCTTATCGTGATGGGCGCCCATCGCCCCGAGATGCGCGACCACTTCATCGGCCCGAACGCGGCGCGTGTCGTCCGCCATGCCACCCAATCCGTGATGGTCGTCCGCGACTGAGGCTTCCCGCAGCAAAAGAAAAACCCGCCGGCTTTGTGGGCCGGCGGGAAGTTGGTGGAGGGAGACAGGGAA
>CAZSXA010000066.1:0-11282 GCA_964611195.1 uncultured Bauldia sp. | reverse complement strand
ACCGGCTCGCCGAAGAGATGACTCAGTATCTGATCGTCGTGGTCGGGCTCCCGCTGATCCTCCTTCTCCTGGTGTTCCGCTCGGTGGCGGTGCCGGTGAAGGCGACGCTCGGCTTTCTGCTCACCATCGGCGCCACTTTCGGTGCCGTCGTCGCGGTGTTCCAGTGGGGCTGGATGGCGGAGCTCTTCGCCGTCGACCAGGTCGGGCCGATCCTCTCCTTCCTGCCGATCTTCATGATCGGCGTCGTGTTCGGCCTTGCCATGGACTACGAGTTCTTCCTCGTCACGCGCATGCGCGAGGAATACGTCCACGGCGCCGAGCCGAAGGAGGCCATCATCGGCGGCCTCGGCTTCTCCGGCCGAATCGTCACGGCTGCCGCGATCATCATGATCTCGGTGTTCATGGGCTTCGTCATCTCGGACAACGCGATCATCAAATCGATCGGCTTCGCGATGGCGGTCGGCGTAGCGGTCGATGCCTTCGTGGTCAGGATCACGATCGTGCCGGCCGTGCTGGCGATGCTCGGCCGCGCCGCCTGGTGGATCCCGCGCTGGCTCAACGCGATCCTTCCCAATGTCGACGTCGAGGGCGAACGCCTTCGCAAGCACATCGGCGACGGGGCCGAACCCAACGCGAAACCGGCGCCGGCGGAGTAGGTTACCAGCGGCTCCTATTTCGCCGCCCGTGCCCGGAACGGCGCCGTTGGCGGGGGGTACCGTCTTTCGCCGCCAACGTCATTGGGTCCCGGCTCTTCGGCCGGGACGAGCCGGAGTAGGCCTTGAGGCCGAGCCACGGTGGACGCCCCGGATCGGCATTCGCATAATGGTGGCGAAGGCGCGCACGAAGCGCCACCAGTTGCGTTGGGAGGCTCCAGATGGCGGGCTCGGTCTATCCGGTCAGCGAGGAATGGGCGCAGCGGGCGTTCATCGACCGCGCGAAATACGAAGAGATGTATCGCCGCTCCGTCGAGGACCCGGACGGGTTCTGGTCGGAGGAGGCGCGCAGCCGGATCGACTGGATCAAGCCCTTCACCAGGGTGAAGAACACGACCTTCGGACCGCCGGAGGTATCGATCAAATGGTTCGAGGACGGCTCGCTCAACCTCGCCGCCAACTGCATCGACCGCCATCTCGGCACCCGAGGCGATCAGGTCGCGATCATCTGGGAAGGCGACGACCCCGCCGAGCACAAATCGATCACCTATCGCGAGCTCGCCTCGGAGGTCGGGAGGTTCTCGAACGTCCTCAAGGAACGCGGCGTCAGGAAGGGCGACCGGGTCACGATCTATCTGCCGATGATCCCGGAGGCGGCCTATGCGATGCTCGCCTGCGCGCATCGGCGCCATCCACTCGGTGGTGTTCGGCGGCTTCTCGCCGGAATCACTCGCCGGCCGCATCAATGACTGCGAGTCCCATTTCGTCATCACCGCCGACGAAGGCGTTCGCGGCGGCAAGATCGTGCCGTTGAAGCGGAACACCGACGCAGCGATCGAGAAATGCGCGCACGATGTCTCGACCATCGTTGTCCGCCGTACCGGTCATGACGTGCCGATGCGCTCGGGCCGCGACGCCTGGTATCACGAGCTTGCGGCGGAGGTGTCAGACGAGTGCCCGGCGGAGGAATTGAACGCCGAGGATCCGCTCTTCATCCTCTACACCTCCGGCTCGACGGGAAAGCCGAAGGGCGTTCTCCACACCACCGGCGGCTATGCCGTGTGGGCGTCGATGACCCATCAATACGTCTTCGACTACCATGATGGCGACGTCTACTGGTGCACGGCCGATGTCGGCTGGGTCACCGGCCACAGCTACATCGTCTACGGCCCGCTGGCGAACGGCGCGACGACGCTGATCTTCGAGGGCGTCCCGAACTATCCGACGCCGAGCCGTTTCTGGGACGTTGTCGACAAGCACAAGGTCAACACCTTCTACACCGCGCCAACGGCGATCCGCGCGCTGATGGGGGCCGGCGACGAGCATGTGACGAAGACGTCGCGGGCTTCGCTCAAGCTCCTCGGCACAGTCGGCGAGCCGATCAACCCGGAAGCCTGGGAATGGTACTACCGCGTCGTCGGGGACAGCCGCTGTCCGATCATGGATACGTGGTGGCAGACCGAGACCGGCGGCCACATGATCACGCCGCTGCCCGGCGTCTCGGACTTGAAGCCCGGATCGGCCAACAAGCCGTTCTTCGGCGTCAAGCCGGCGCTCGTCGATCCGGAGGGCCACACTCTCGAGGGCGCCGCGCAGGGCAATCTCGTCATCACCGATTCCTGGCCGGGGCAGATGCGCACTGTCTATGGCGACCATCAGCGCTTCGTCGAAACCTATTTCTCGGCCTATCCGGGGATGTATTTCACCGGCGACGGCTGCCGCCGCGACGAGGATGGCGATTACTGGATCACCGGCCGTGTCGACGACGTGCTCAACGTCTCCGGCCATCGTATGGGCACGGCCGAGATCGAGTCGGCGCTGGTTGCGCATATGCACGTCGCCGAGGCCGCCGTAGTCGGCTATCCGCATGCAATCAAGGGCCAGGGCATCTACGCCTATGTGACGCTGATCGCCGGCCGGGAAACGAGCGAGGACCTACGGACCGAACTCCGCAACTGGGTGAAGCAGGAGATCGGCGCGATCGCCGCGCCCGACCTCTTGCAGTTCGCGCCGGGCCTGCCCAAGACGCGGTCGGGCAAGATCATGCGCCGCATCCTTCGGAAGATCGCCGAGGACGAAGCGCACGCGCTCGGCGACACCTCGACCCTCGCCGATCCCGGCGTCGTCGATCAGCTCGTCGCCGATCGGCTCAATCGCGCGAAGTAGTCAACGAGCGGTGTCCTTGACTCATTCATAGCCGGATGGCTATTGGTATGATCCATAGCCGAATGGGTATCAATATAGTGACGCCAGGCATTCACGACGATCTCTTCAAGGCACTCGCCGATCCGACGCGGCGGGCGCTGTTCGAACGCCTGTGCCGCGACGGCGAGACCACGGTCGGGGCGCTGACCGCCGGAGCCGGCGTCTCGCAGCCGGTCGTCTCGAAGCATCTCGGCATCCTCAAGCAGGCCGGGCTGGTGCGCGACCGCCATCAGGGACGCCGGACGCACTACAGCGCCGAGCTCGGCGCACTCGCTCCGCTCGTCTACTGGACGACCCGCATGGCCGATTACTGGGAACGCCGGTTCGACGCACTAGAAGATCTTCTCAACAGGATGGACCAATGACCGACACATCGACCGAAACCCGCTCCGTCATCGTCGAGCGGGAGATCGCCCACCCGCCGGAGAAGATCTGGCGCGCGCTCACGCAGCCGCATCTCATCGAGGAATGGCTGATGAAGAACGACTTCAAGCCGGAGACCGGTCACCAGTTCACCCTGAGCGGTGATTGGGGCGCGGTCGATTGTACCGTCACCGAGGTCGAGGCGAATCGTTCGCTCGCCTATACTTGGGACGCTTTTGGGCTTGAGAGCGTCGTCACCTGGACGCTGACGCCGACGTCGAACGGCACGCGGCTCAGGATGGAGCAGGCCGGCTTCAAGGCAGATGCCTCGCACGATCAGTTCTATGCTGGCGCGGAGGCCAGCTGGCCGCAATTCGTTGCCAAGCTTGAGGACCTGCTCAGCCGCATGGACTGAAGCGAGCAGGCCGCTGGAGGAACTCCCATGACGAGCACGAAGACAGCCGGGAAGGCGGCGCCGAAGCCGAAGGCGGAGGACGGCTTCAGCGCCGAGGAACGCGCCGCCATGAAGGAGCGGGCGGCCGAACTGAAGGCGGCCAAGCGCCGGGGGTCGAAGAAGGCCGACGGGGAAGCCGACGTCCTCGCCAAGATCAAGGAGATGCCGGAGCCGGACCGAAAATTGGCGACTCGCATCCACGAGATCGTCAAGGCGACGGCCCCGGAACTGTCGCCGAAGACGTGGTACGGCATGCCGGCCTATGCCAAAGACGGCAAGGTCGTCTGCTTCTTCACCGCGGCCTCCAAGTTCAAGGAGCGCTAGGCGACCTTGGGCTTCAACACCGCCGCCGATCTCGACGAAGGGACGATGTGGCCGACCTCGTTCGCGGTGCTTGAAATGACGCCTGCAAACGAGGCCCGGATCAAGGAGCTTGTGACGAAGGCCGTCGGCTGAACGGCCGCGAGCAGGAGTTCACCAGATGGCCAAGCCAGCGAAAGGCGAGAAGGTCGTGCTGCTTTCGGGCGGCAATCCGCAGATTGCGAAAGGCGATGGCGATGCGCCGGTCCAAGCCTATATCGCCGCCATGCCGGAGTGGAAGCAGGCCATCGGCCGGCAACTCGACGCGGTCATCGAGCGGACCGTACCGGATGTCCGGAAGGCCATCCGGTGGAACTCGCCCTTCTATGGCGTCGAGGGCAAGGGCTGGTTTCTCAGCTTTCACGTCTTCACCCGCTACGTGAAGGTGACCTTCTTCAAGGGCACGTCGCTGGAGCCGATGCCGCCCGGCGCCTCAAAGCATGACGAGGTGCGCTACCTCGATGTCCATGAGGGCGAATTCGACGAGGCGCAGATGGCCGACTGGGTGAAGCAGGCGGCCGCCCTGCCGGGCTGGATCCCGTAGCCGCCTAGTCCTCGCGGACGAGGAGGCGACCGAGCAGCGATACCATCTGCCAGACCGCTGCAAGGCCGATCACGGCATAGGTTACCCGCGCCACCGTCGAGGGGTCCGGGTCGCCCTCTGCCGGGCCATAGATGGTCGTGACCAGATCGAATTCAAAGATGCCGACGAGACCCCAATTGATGCCGCCGATGATCACGATCAGCAAAGTGAGCACATCGATGGTCTTGCGCAAAGTGAGGGCTCCTCGCCGGATGGAGCGCGCGACACTAGCCGAACCTGAAAGCCGGCTGAAGCCGCACCGCTCATGAACGCGGCATGAACCGAAGCTTCACGCAAGGCTCAAGCGGCGGGCGCCAGCTTGTCCCCGCATTCAACGGGGCAAGAAAGCCATGTTTCGCTTCATGCGGTTCGTACTTTCGGTGGCGACGTTCTTCGCGATCGGGCTGGTGATCAGCGACGGCGACAGCGACGAGACCGCCGGTATCCCGCGCGCGGCGAGCGGCTACGCCATCGTCGACATCGCCGGGGACTGATCGGCGCGATCTTGTAGCGCCGGCGCGGCAATCCCATCATTATGATCGTACGTCCGGCACGGCATTCCGTGCGGTTTCCCTCGCGAGGAGAGGCATGAACATCTTCAAGACCGGCATGCTGCTGGCCTTCCTGACGGCACTCTTCATGGGCGTCGGCTATCTGATCGGCGGCACGGGCGGCATGGTCATCGCCTTCCTGTTCGCGGCCGGCCTCAACCTCTTCAGCTACTGGAACTCCGACAAGATCGTGCTGCGCATGCATCATGCGCGGGAGGTCGACGAGGGCAGCGCGCCGGAGCTCTACCGTATGGTCCGTGCGCTCTCGATGCGCGCCGACCTGCCGATGCCGAAGGTCTATGTCATCGAGAACCCGCAGCCGAACGCCTTCGCCACCGGGCGGAACCCGGAAAATGCTGCCGTCGCCGCGACGACCGGGCTCCTGTCGCAGCTTGAGCCGGCGGAGATCGAGGGCGTGATGGCGCACGAGCTGGCGCATGTCCGCAACCGCGACACGCTCATTATGACGCTGACGGCAACGATTGCCGGCGCGATCTCGATGCTGGCGAACTTCGCCTTCTTCTTCGGCGGCCGCGGCAACAACAATCCGCTCGGCTTCGTTGGCATTCTCGTTGCCGCGCTGGTGGCGCCGCTGGCCGCAGCGATGGTGCAGTTCGCGATCAGCCGGACGCGGGAATATGCGGCCGACCGCACCGGCGCCGAGATCTCCGGCAAGCCGCGGGCGCTGGCTTCGGCGCTCGCCAAGATCAGCGGGCTGGTCGCGCGGACGCCGAACCCTGATGCCGAACGGAGCCCGGCGACGGCGCATATGTTCATCATCAATCCGCTCAACGGCCAGCGCATGGACATCCTCTTCTCAACCCATCCGGCGACCGAGAACCGGATCGAGCGGCTGCTCGAGATCGAGCGCTCGATGCCGGGGGCGTCCTCTGCGCCAGCGCGCTCGAACACGCCGCCGCGGGTCGGCGGCAGCTCCGAGCCTAACGGTCCCTGGGGTTGAGTCCGGCGAAGTCCGGCGCGGCGCGTCAGCGATCAGGCGGGGCAGTTCCAGGACTGGCGGCGCGCACCGCCGCGACCTCGCTCCTTGCCGACGTCGTCGACCGCCGCCAGCCGCTCGATGCGCGGCTTGAAGCAGGCGACACGCCCTATTCAGCACTCACCGGCCAGGATCGCGCCCTGGCGCGGGCGATCGTTTCGATCGCGCTACGGCGCTACGGGCAGATTCGCAACGCCCTCGGGCTCCTGATCGAAAGGCCACTGCCGCGACGGGCCGGCTCGCTCCCGCGGCTGCTCGAGATCGCAACCACCCAGATCCTCTTCATGGAGGTTGCCGATCACGCTGCGGTTTCCCTCGCGCTCGAGGCGGCCGAGCGGGATGGCCAGGCGCGGCACTTCAAGCCGCTCGCTAATGGCGTGCTGCGGTCACTCGTCCGCCGCCGCGACGAAATTCTCGGCGGCCAGGACGCCGAGCGCCTCAACACGCCGGACTGGCTGTGGGACAGCTGGGTGTCGGCCTATGGCGAGGAGACGGCTCGAGCCATTGCCACCGCGCATCTCGGCGAGCCGGATCTCGACATCAGCGTGAAGAGCGAACCCGCGGCTTGGGCCGAGCGCCTCGGCGGGACCGCCCTGCCGACCGGAACGATCCGCCTCCATGGCGGCGGACGGATCGAGAAGATGCCCGGCTTCGCCGACGGTGCGTGGTGGGTGCAGGATGCCGCCGCCGCGCTGCCGGCACGGCTGCTCGGCGATGTTGCCGGCAAGCGTGTCGCAGATCTCTGCGCCGCCCCCGGCGGCAAGACCGCCCAACTCGCGGCGGCGGGGGCGAAGGTCACGGCCGTTGATTCCTCGCGCGGCCGGATGAAGCGGCTGAGTGCCAATCTCGGCCGGCTCGGCCTCACCGCCGAGACCGTCGTCGCCGACGCCACCGCCCACGAATCGGCCGAGGCCTTCGACGCCGTTCTCATCGACGCGCCGTGTTCGGCGACCGGCACCATCCGCCGCCATCCCGACATCCAGTTGCTGAAAGGCCCCGACGACGTCGCGAAGCTCGCGGGCATCCAGCGAAGGATGCTCCAACAGGCGGCGGCGCTGGTGCGGCCGGGCGGAATGATCGTCTTTGCCACATGTTCCCTGCAGCCCGAGGAGGGACCGGCAATCGCGAACGATCCCGGCGATCTGTCGCTGGAGCCGCTGCCTATCGTGCCGGACGAGGTGCCGGGGCTTCGCGGGGAATGGCTGCGCGACGGCCGGATTCGGACCCTGCCCTGTCATCACGCCAGCGAATCGGCCGTCGGCCTCGACGGCTTCTTCGCCGCGCGGTTCCGGCGCAAGTGACGGATTTGGATTCGGCCTTCGCCGCGCCTAGATTGCCGCGCATTCCGCGTAATGCGATTCTGCACGTCCGCGATGCACAGTGATTCGAGGCGGGATGGCCGCTGACTCCACCGCCGTCAGGCGGCGCAAATGGTCCTTCGCCGCCAGCGAAGGGCTGAGGCTCGCCGCCCTGCGGTATCATTCCAGCATTCTCTATCGGCCGCGCTATGCCGGTCCGACGCCCGATCGCCTGCTGATCGCGCCGACGGACCTTCGGACCAGCGACGCTACGCTGGCGCACGATTTCTATGCCGGCCATTTCGTGCTGGCCGGCGTGCCGGTCGATGTCTCCGGGGTACCGGTGTTTGCCGTCGATCCGCCGAGCCCGGCCTGGGCGCGCGAGCTTCACGGTTTCGGCTGGCTCCGCCATCTGCGCGCGTCGGAGATGAAGGTGTCGCGGCAGAATGCGCGCGCCCTCGTCCGCGACTGGATACGGCAAGGCGGTCAGAATCACCCGATCGCCTGGGAGCCGGAAATCGTCGCGCGCCGCGTGATCTCCTGGCTCTCGCAGTCGCCGCTGGTGCTGGAAGGCTGCGACCACGCCTTCTATCGCCGATTTATGCGTTCGCTGACGGCGCAGATCAGGTTGCTCCGCCGCATCGCGCCCGACGGGCCCCACGGTCTGCCGCGGTTGACGATGGCGATCGCTGTGGCTGCTGCGGCCGTTGCCCTCCCCGATCAGGACCGCTTCCTCAAGCAGGCCGGTCGCCGGCTCGAAGTCGAGCTCGAGCGCCAGATTCTCCCCGATGGCGGGCATATCTCGCGGAGCCCCGCGGCGATCCTGGAGGTTCTCGCCGACCTTCTGCCGCTGCGCCAGGCCTACTCCGCCAGAGGTCTTGAATCGCCGCCGGCGATGCTGAACGCCATCGACCGAATGATGCCGATGGTGCGGTTCTTCCGGCACACCGACGGCACCTTCGCCCGTTTCAACGGGACTTCCGATACGCCGGTCGATCTCATCGCGACGGTTCTTGCCTATGACGATGCCCGCGGCGCGCCGCCGTCGAGCGCCCCCCATAGCGGTTATCAGCGCCTTGCCGCTCGTGAGACGGTGGTGATCACCGATACCGGCAAGGCGCCGCCGATCGCGCTCACCGACGGCGCGCATGCCGGCTGGCTTTCCTTCGAGCTGTCGAGCGGCGGCCAGCGGGTCATCGTCAATTGCGGCGCCGGCGGCGAAATCGGCTCGCGCCTTCGGCGACTGTCACGGACGACGGCGGCGCACAGCACCGCGACGGTCAACGATTCCTCCTCCTGCCGCTTCATGGTCGGGACGGCGCTGGCGCGGCGGTTCGGCGAGGTCATCGTCGACGGGCCGCATGAGGTCACCATGGAACGCAGCCAGGACGATGAGGGATCGGCCATCGTCGTCGCCAGCCATGACGGCTATGCCGAGCGCTTCGGGCTGGTGCACGAGCGCCGGCTCCGCTTCTCCGCCACCGGCCATCGTCTCGACGGCATCGACCATTTCCGCCAGGTACGCGGCGGTCGGTTGAGTCGGGGCAGCAAGGATAGCTTCGCCATCCGCTTCCATCTCCATCCGAGCGTTGCCGCGGAGAAGCTCTCCGAGGACGGGCAGGTGCAGCTGACCCTTCCCGATGGGGAAACCTGGCAGTTCGCTGCCGACCATGACGTCGAGATCGAGGAAAGCATCTATTTCTCGGAGACTTACGGGAACCTGCAGGCGGAGCAGCTGGTCGTCTATGGACGGCCGCAGTCGCGCGATCAGGCCGCGTGGTGGCTGCAGCGGACGGGGCTCGGCAAACGTTCCAGCGGATAGCGGTGCGGGGGCGTTTGCCCGCTAGGCCAAACGTGCTATCGGCCCGGGCACCCCCGCGCCTCGCCTGCCCCATGGTCAAGCTCACCAAAGATTTCCCAGTACGCGATTCGGTCCCGGTCAAGCGGGCGCTGATCTCGGTCTCCGACAAGACGGGACTGGTCGATTTCGCCAAGGGCCTTGCTGCCCTCGGCATCGAGTTGGTCTCGACCGGCGGCAGCCGAAAGGCGCTCACCGATTCCGGGCTGGAGGCGATCGAGGTCGCCTCGCTCACCGGCTTCCCGGAGATGATGGACGGCCGGGTCAAGACGCTTCACCCGGCGATCCATGGCGGCATCCTTGCCGTTCGCGGCGACGCCGAGCACGAGCAGGCGCTGGCCGAGCAGGGCATCGGCCCGATCGATCTCGTGGTCGTCAGCCTCTATCCGTTCGAGGAGACCGTTGCCTCCGGTGCGTCCGAGGCGGCGATCGTGGAGAATATCGACATCGGCGGACCGGCTCTGATCCGCGCCGCCGCCAAGAACCATGCCGGCGTTGCCGTCGTTGTTGATCCGGACGACTACGCGCCGTTGCTTGAGGAACTGCAGGCCGCCGGCGGGTCGACCGTCCTCGAGACGCGCCGCCGTCTCGCCGCCAAGGCCTTCTCCCGGACTGCCGCCTATGACAGCGCCATCGGCAGCTGGTTCGCCAGGGTCACCGGCGAAGCGACGCCGAAATGGCGGTCCTTCGCCGGTATGCTGCGCGAACGCCTTCGCTACGGCGAGAACCCGCATCAGAGCGCCGGCTTCTACGTCGGCGGCGATGCCCGGCCGGGCGTTGCCACCGCGCGCCAGACCCAGGGCAAGGAGCTCTCCTACAACAACATCGCCGACACCGATGCCGCCTATGAGTTGGTCGCCGAGTTCGATCCCGCGGAAACCGCCGCGGTCGCGATCATCAAGCACGCCAATCCAAGCGGGGTCGGCACCGCCGCGACGCTGACGGAGGCGTATGCCAAGGCGCTCCTCTCCGATCCGGTTTCGGCCTTCGGCGGGATCGTCGCGCTCAACCGCACGCTCGATGCCGAGACGGCGGCGGAGATCGTCAAGATCTTCACCGAGGTGGTGATCGCGCCGGACGCCGATCCGGACGCGCTCGAACTGATGGCGTCGAAGAAGAATCTGCGGCTGCTGCTGGCCGGCTCGCTGCCCGATCCGGCCGCCGCCGGATCGACGGTTAAGTCGGTGGCCGGTGGTTTGCTCGTCCAGGATCGCGATGCCGGCCGGGTGTCGGCGGCCGAACTCAAGACGGTCTCGCAGCGTGCCCCGACCGATTCAGAACTCGCCGATCTTGTGTTTGCTTTCCGCGTCTGCAAGCACGTCAAATCGAATGCGATCGTGCTCGCCAAGGACGGCGCCACGGTCGGCATTGGCGCGGGTCAGATGAGCCGCCTCGATTCAGCGATCACCGCGGTTCGCAAGGCCGAGGCGGTCGGCGAGGAGGCGGGTCTTGGTCACACGGCTGCCAAGGGAGCGGTGATAGCGTCCGACGCTTTCTTCCCGTTCCCGGACGCGATGCTTGTTGCCGCCGACGCAGGGGCAACGGCAGTTGTTCACCCGGGGGGCTCAATGCGCGACGATGAGGTCGTTGCCGCCGCTGACGAGCGCGGTCTGGCAATGGTCCACACAAATATGCGCCATTTCCGGCACTGAGGCATGATTATCACCAATTCCACAAACTTGACACAATCTGCGAAGCTCTGGACCGGGGTCGGCGACGCCGCTACTGTGCCCGCCATGGGCAGGGAATCATTAACGCCGCGGCATGAGCGGCGGTGGTTGGTTGATCGACCGATCGCACATCGCGGTCTTCATGACCTTTCAGTCGGAATCCCGGAAAACTCGCTTGGCGCCTTCGATGCCGCAATCCAGCGGCTGCTGCCGATCGAGTTCGACGTGCGTCTCACCGAGGACGGCCACGCGGTCGTCTACCACGACGAAAATCTCAACCGCCTGACCGG
>CAZSXA010000065.1:0-11309 GCA_964611195.1 uncultured Bauldia sp. | reverse complement strand
CGACGGCAGTCATCGTCGATTTCTTTGATCGGTATGAACGGCAGAAAGCCCGTGTTCTGGATGTGGGATGCGGTCAGGGCCGCGACGCAGTGTTCCTTGCACGGCGCGGTCATCGCGTCGTTGGAGTAGATCTCTCGACCAATGGCATACGCGACCTGCAAGCTGTTGCTGCCAAAGAGGCTCTGGCAATCGAAGGGATAATCGCGGATATCACGCATTTCGTGCCGTCCGGCTTATTCGACATCATCCTGATTGATCGCACCCTCCATATGCTAGCGCGAACAGCGCGACCTGTGGTGCTTTCCACGTTGCTCGATCACGTGAGCGAAAGCGGCTGGGTGCTGATCGCCGACGAGCAGTCGAACATCAATGCGTTTCAAGCAGTCATCGCTGCCCATCGATGGAACTGGATCACCGATTACCAGAAGCGAGGCTATCTTTTTGTTCGACAAGCTGGCGGTTAAAAAGGGCTCCAAGCCGACTTTGACCGCATTCCCTCTGGCCGCCCAAGTCGCGCCGCTCGATACTCAGCCGGGCGCCCCAAGCGCCTGGAAGCCTCGGTTTCGACTGGCGACGATCGCGTCCGGATCGGCGCACCAGATAAAGGGCCTTGCCTCGGTCTCGTTGTGCTCGGCCATGAAGCGGTTGATTGCCGCCTGCAGATCAACGACTGACTGAAAGACGCCGTGCTTCAGGCGTCGGCGCGTGAGCTTGGCAAAGAAACCCTCGACGGCGTTCAGCCATGAACTCGATGTCGGCGTGAAGTGGAAAGTCCAGCGCGGGTGACGCACGAGCCAGGCGCGGACTCTCTCGTGCTTGTGGGCGGCGTAGTTGTCGAGAATGACGTGGATGACCTTGCCTGCCGGAATGTCTCGCTCAAGGGCGTTGAGGAAGCGGATGAACTCCTGATGCCGGTGGCGCTGCATGTTCCGTCCGAAGACCTCGCCGGTCAGGACGTTCAACGCCGCGAACAGCGTGGTCGTCCCGTGTCGCTTGTAGTCGTGGGTCATCGTCGCGCCACGGCCCTTCTTCAGCGGCAGTCCCGGTTGGGTGCGGTCGAGCGCCTGGATCTGGGACTTCTCATCGAAACTGAGCACCACGGCATGGGCAGGCGGTGCAACATACAAGCCCACGATGTCGTGCAGCTTTTCGACAAAGGCGGGGTCCTTCGACAGCTTGAAGACGCGCCAGCGATGGGGGCTGAGCCCGTGCGCGGCCCAGATGCGCTGCACCGTCGCGACACCGAGCCCCACGGCCTTCGCCATCGCCCGCGCCGTCCAGTGGGTCGCCTCGTGCGGTGGCGGCGCCTGCGTCCGCCGGACCACCTCGGCGGTCTTGCCGGCAGGGATCGGCGCCTTGCCCGGCGGTCGGGTCTTGTCGCGCAGCAGGCCCGCGATACCCGCCTCGGCAAACCGTTCCTGCCAGCGCCAAACGGTTGTCTTCAACTTGCCAGTGGCGGCCATGATGGCCTGCGTACCGAGGTCATTCGCAGTCAGCAGGATGATCCGCGCCCGCCAGACATGCTTCTGGGCCGCGTTCCGATCGGAGACGATCGCTTCAAGCCTTGTGTGGTCCGAAGCCGAAACAGTGATGGAAATTCCCGTGCGCATGACGCAGATTCGCACAGAGGGAACCAGGTGAGAATCCCAAATCGGACTCTTCCGTTTGGGTCAATCCACTAGGAGCGGACGCGGGGCCGGAGACCGGCGGCCGGCGCCAATGCCGGCGCAAGGACGCGTTGCCGGCGCGGCTGACGGACAGGGACGACTCGTTGGCGGATCAGCTTGGTTGCCTCGACCACGAGCACGCCGGAAAAGCGCGGCCACAGGACGGTGCCGACCCGTTCCCAGCTGGCGCCGTTGTGGACGACCAGCCGGTTGCGCGTCGGCGGAAGCGCCAAGGCCCGGGTGAGCCCGATCGGCTCGAACATCGAGTCCCTGAGGAGCTTGGTCACCTGTGCCCGGCTGAACGGCCGTCCGTGACCGAAGGGCGTGTGTTCGGTGCGGGTCCACAGACCGGCGCGGCTCGGCACCACGGCGATCAGGCGGCCGCCGGGCGCCAATGCCCGCCACACCTCGCGGAGCGTCTCATGCGGGCTGTCGGCATGTTCGAGGCAATGAACGACAAGAACGCGATCGACGGCTCCGCCATCGAGCGGAAGCATCTCGGTGTCCACAAGCGCCGCCGCGTTCGGTGCTTCATGCGGCCATTGCATGATGCCCTGCGGTGCCGGCATGAACGCCAGGCAGCGCTCGGTTTCGGCGGCGAAGGTCGCCAGATAGGGTGTCGCATAGCCGAGTCCGACGAGCCGGCTGCCATCGAGATTCGGCCAGGCCCGGCGGATACGAGCAAGGATCAGACGATGGGCGATCCGGCCGAGCCTGTCGGCGTAGAAGGCCTTGAGGTCGATAACGTCGATATCCATCGCGCGGAAGCTAGCACAGGGCCGAGAAGAAAAGGTTGCAACGATGCCTGATAAGGCGCGGAAAGCGAGCGGGACAAGAACCGTAGGGGGCTATGAGATCGATGCCTTCATCTGCCGCGCGGACAACTATGCGGTCCTGATCCACGATTCTGACAGCGATGCCACCTGCTCGATCGACGCCCCGGATAGCGAGGCAATCGCGGCCCGGCTCGCGGAGCGCGGCTGGTCGCTCGATCTCATCCTCGTCACGCATCGCCACGGCGATCACGTTGCGGGCAATGCGATGCTGAAGGAGCAGTTCGGCTGCCGGATCGTCGGGCCCGATTCGGAGGCCGGCGACATCCCGGCCATCGATCAGGGCGTTGGCGAGGGAGATTCGGTGCCATTCGGCCGTCACCTTTTCGAGGTGATCGAAACGCCTGGCCACACGGCTGGCCATGTCAGCTATGTCGATCGCGAGGCCGGCCTCGCCTTTGTCGGCGATACCCTGTTCTCGCTCGGCTGCGGCCGGCTCTTCGGCAATTCGGCCGAACTGATGTGGCAGTCCCTGAAGAAGCTCGCCGCGCTGCCGCGCGAGACCCTCGTCTATTGCGGGCACGAATACACCGAGAAGAACGGCGAGTTCGCCGAGACCGTCGAGCCGAACAACATCGACCTTCAGGCGCGAATCGAGGAGGTTCGCCGGATCCGCGCCGAAGGCGGGATGACGCTGCCGACGACGATGGGCCTGGAGTTGATGACCAACCCGTTTCTGCGCGCCGACAAGCCGCGCCTCAAAGCTGCCATCGGCATGGAGAGCGCCGAGCCGGCCGACGTGTTCCGTGTCCTTCGACAGCGCAAGGATGCCTTCTGATGTCCGCCGCCGAGCAACGCGATGCGCGCGCGATCATCGATGCGCTTGGGTTGGCGTCCCATCCCGAGGGCGGTCATTTTCGAGAGACGTTTCGCGACCCGGCGACTGATGCTTCCGGGCGTGCGCGCTCAACGGCGATCTACTACCTGCTGGCGGCGGGCGAAGTCTCGCGTTGGCACCGCGTCCTTGATGCAGCCGAGATATGGCACTTCCACTCCGGAGCGCCACTGGAACTCCGGGTATCGGAGGGACGCGCTGTGAATGCCCTTGTCCTCGGTGTCGAGATCAGTTCCGGGCAGCAACCCCAGGCAGTGGTGCCGACCGGGTGGTGGCAGTCGGCGCGGAGCCTCGGTTCATGGACGCTGGTTAGCTGTACGGTGGCGCCGGGGTTCGTCTTCGAGGCTCTGGAGATGGCGCCGGAGGGTTGGGAGCCTGGTATTTAGGCGCTGCACTCGCGCGGCCGGGCAAGCGCAAACGGAACCCATGACCGCCAAAACGTGTTGCATCAGAGGCGATTTTTGCGTTTTCGTTACAAAGAACGGCAATGATGCATCGCCGATAAGGAGGAATTGCCGCAGGATGTGGCAGTTTCGAGGGTCCGGGAGGGGATAGGCCTCGTGCCGGGCAAAGTGCCCCGCAGGCCTCGCTGGGTCACCGAATACCGCCCGCAGGGCGGAGTGTGAGTGATGGTGCAGACGATCAAGTCGGTTCTGCTGATCGACTACGACAGCGTGTATGACAGCCTGGATGCGGCGGCACCCGGCACGGGCGATCTGCTCGGATCGCGTGCGGGCGTCTGGCTCGAGGCGATAGAAAGCGGGGCCATCGTCGACGCCGCCGGCGAAGACGAGGTGCGCCGACGCTTCCAGACCAAACGCTGCTATGCCAGCCCCCAGGTTGTCGGCAAGAACCGCGGGTGGCTCACGGCGAACGGCATGCACGTCATCGACTGCACCGCTCCCGCCGGGCTGCTGCGCGGCGCCGGCGACATTCACCTCGTCCTCGATGCGCTCGACGCGGTGGAGGCCGAGCCGGACGAGATCATCCTTCTTACCGCCGAGACGGACCTGACGCCGCTTCTGTTCCGGCTGCGGGCGCTCAATTTGCGACTTCTCATCTTCGGCCGCGAGGATACCGCCGCGAGCTACAGGACCTTTGCCGACGGCTTCATCGATCAGGGGCGTATGATCGAAGCGCTGACCCGCCCCGCCGAGGCGTCGGTGATCGCGGACAAGGGCTCGATCCCGCGGCCGCCTCGGATCGACGCACCGCGCCGCGAACCGGCCCCGCGCCGCGAGGCGCGGCCGAGCGCCCGTTCGGCCGAGCCGCCTCCGCCGGTCTCCGCGCCACAGCCTCGTGCTGCGACTGCGGCGCCGCGCCAGCAGATCGACCGCGAGGCGATGGCCGCCCTTGTCCGCCGTGTCCACGAGGCGACGAATGTACCGCTGTTCTCGCCTCGGGCATTTGCCGACCTCTTTGATTGCCTGGCTAACGAAATTCGCGAGAACGGCTACAAGTTCCAGTCCAACGCCGATCACGTGGCTGCAGCGATGAACAAGGCCGGGCGCAACGTGACCAAGCGGCAGGTCGGCTTCGTCATTAAGGGCCTGACCCTGCGCGGTCATATCTTCACATCGGAAGACACGGCAGAAACGCTCGCAGGCACGTTCTACGAGCAGGTGCTCTATCTTGTCAGCAACGCCAAGATGGACCTCTCGGAGGACGAGAAGGATCTCCTCGAATCCTGGATCGTCGGGACACGGCCCGAGCGCGCCGCTCCCGCCGTTGAGGCGCCGCCGGTCGAACCGGCGCCAGTGGAAACCCCGTCCGCGCCGGTGCAGCGGACCCGTCCGCGCCGCAGCGCCGAGCGTTCGCCGGAGGAGGAAATGGAGCCCCGTGTGGCGCCGGCCGCCCGTCCGGCGCCGCGCCGTGCCGAACCGCGCGGGCCGATGCGGGCCGCGTCTCGCCCGGCCCGCGTGGCCGATACCTCCCCGCAGCGCGACGATCTCGGCGCCGGCCGGTCGTTCGCGTCGCGTGTCGGGCGGAACGGCGCCGCGACGCCGCGTCCGCGTCGTCCCGCCGAGCCTGAACCGCGCATCGAGCCGGAGAGCGATCTTGAGGATTCGATTCTCTCCGCGATTGCCGACGCTGTCGACGTTCTGGCGGATGATGACCGCGATGACGGTATGCCCGATGTCGAGCAGCGGCGCCGCGAGGAGCCCGATCCAGAGCCGGACACAGAGCGCCGCGAGGCCGATGTCGACGACGAGATCGGCGATGAGATCCAGCGCATCCTTGCCTCCTATGGGGATCGGCGCTAGCCGCCCGGAAGCCGCGTCTCCAGGAACGCTTCTACCTTCGCTCCCTCGATGTCGGAGGCGATGAACGCATCGCCGATCCCGCGCAACAGGATGAAGGTCAACCGCCCGCGCGAGACCTTCTTGTCCTGACCGATATGCTCCATCAGTTGCGCCGCCGGCGGCAGTCCGCCCGGCACGTCGGCGAGATCGGTCGGCAAGCCGACGCCGCGAAAATGCCTTCGCACAATCGCCGGCACGCTGCCGTCGCAGTGGCCGGACTCGACCGAGAACTCCGCGGCCAGAACCATGCCGATCGCGATCGCCTCGCCGTGGATGAGCCTGTCGGAGTAGCCTGTCGCAGCTTCCAGCGCGTGGCCGAAAGTGTGGCCGAGATTGAGCAGGGCGCGCTCGCCGGCCTCGCGCTCGTATGCGGCGACGACGCTCGCCTTGGAGCGGCATGAGGTGGCGATCGCCTGACGCCGGGCCTCGCCGCCGGCGAAGATGTCCTGCCAGTTCGCTTCGAGCCAGGCAAAGAAGTCGGCGTCCCCGATGAGGCCGTATTTGGCGACTTCGGCGTAGCCGGCGCGGAACTGGCGTTCGGGCAGCGTGTCCAGCGCGCGCGTATCGGCGAGGACGAGCTGCGGCTGGAGGAAGAGGCCGACGAGGTTCTTGCCGCGCTGGGTGTTGATGCCGGTCTTGCCGCCAACGGAGGAATCGACCTGCGCGAGGAGGCTTGTCGGGAGCTGAACGAAGCTCATCCCCCTTCGCGTGATTCCGGCGGCGAAGCCGGCGAGGTCGCCGACGACGCCGCCGCCCAGCGCGACGACGGCGTCGCCGCGCTCGAGCCGCGCGGCGAGAAGGGCATCGACCACTTCTTCGAGGCAGCCGAAGCTCTTCGAGCCCTCGCCAGCGTCGATGATCTTGGCGGTCGGGGCGATGCCGGCCTCGGAGAGGCTCATCATGAGATTGTCGAGGTGATGCTCGGCGACGTTGCGGTCGGTGACAATTGCGGCTCGCGCCCCCGGGAGGATCTCGGCGATGCGTTGCCCCGCCTGGCCGATCAATCCGTTGCCGATGACGATGTCGTAGCTGCGCGGGCCGAGCTCGACACGAACGGTTTCCGCGTCGTTCGCGCTAGCGGTCGGCCCCACTCCGGCCACTCAACTCGCGGCGCCGGCGCCGTCCGCCGGGCGGTCGAGATAGTCGTCGAGGGCAATGAGGAGTTCCTCGATCACAACGTCGTGCGAGACTTCTCGGGACAGGATGTGGATCGGCGCCTCCTCGTAAACCGGATAGCGCTCGGCAACGAGCTGGCGCATCGTTCCCTCTGGGTCGGGTCCCCTTAGAAGAGGCCGGTTGCTGCGCCGCTTGACCCGGGCAATCAGCACGTCGAGGTCCGCCTTCAGCCACACAGGCACACCCCCATCGCAGATTGTCTTGCGCGTATCGGGGTCCATGAAGGCACCACCGCCAGTTGCTACCACCGCCGGGCCGTCGCTGAGGAGCCGCTGGATCACGCGGCGCTCACCTGAGCGGAAGAACTCCTCGCCATACTGCTCAAAGATTTCCTCGATCGTGGCATTGGCGGCCTGCTCGATCTCGGTGTCGGCGTCCTTGAATTCGAGCCCCAGCCGGACCGCGAGGCGCTTGCCGATCGAGCTCTTGCCGGCGCCCATCATTCCGATGAGCACGATTGGCCGATCACCGAGCCGGGCGACGAGATCGCTGGGGCGCGGCGGCGGACCTGTTCTTTCCGGGCGGGGGGTATCTTCGGAGGCCACAATGATGGCGGTATTGGACGGACCGGCGCGCGGCGTCAAGGCGGCTTTCGTGTGCTACTGGTGATAGGCGTGGAGTCAGGTCGTCACGGCGTCGCGCATGGCACTCTTCATCCGATTAACGGTTGCTGCGTTGATGATCGCTATCGTTGCGGCCGTTGCGATGTGGGCGCTAGCGACCTTCGTCGAGCCTTCGCAGCGCGACATCGTCATCGAGATACCGATCGTTCTGCCTGCCAACTGACGCCGCGACACATGCATCACGTCGAGACCTTTCTTGAGATGATGAGCGCCGAGCGCGGCGCCGCTGCCAACACCTTGGCCGCCTATCGGCGCGATCTCGACGATCTCGCCGGATACCTCGCCTCGGCCGGCGCATCGCTCGCCAGCGCCGATGCCGCGGCGCTGCGGGGCTATCTGGCGGAGCTCGACCGGCGCGGGTTCTCGGCACGATCGGCGGCGCGGCGGCTCTCCGCCATCCGCCAGTTCTACCGATTCCTGTTCTCCGAGCGCATGCGCAGCGACGACCCTACCGGGACGATCGACAGCCCGCGGCAAAAGGAGCTGATCCCGAAGGTGCTTTCCGAGGCGGAGGTCGAGCGGCTGATCTCAACCGCCCGCGACGAGGTTGGCCTTGCCAAGAACGCCACCGCGCGGCTTGCGGCGCTCAGAATGCTGGCGCTTCTGGAGATGCTCTATGCCAGCGGCTTGCGGGTCTCCGAGCTCGTGGCGCTGCCGCGGCGAGCGGCGAGCACGAAGTCCCGCGTCATCAGCGTCGTCGGCAAGGGCAGGCGCGAGCGAATCGTACCTCTCACGCCCGCGGCGCAAGCGGCTATAGCGGACTACCTGAACGCGCTGGAGCGGACCAAACCGACCGAGAGCCCGTTTCTGTTTCCTGCCGCGAGCCGCGAGGGGCATCTGACGCGCCAGGCCTTCGCCCGCGATCTGAAGCGTCTCGCCGGCGCCGCAGGGATTGCTGCACAGCGCGTATCGCCGCATGTGCTCCGGCACGCCTTCGCCAGCCATCTGCTGCAGAACGGCGCCGACCTCCGCTCCGTCCAGCAGCTGCTTGGCCATGCCGACATTTCCACAACCCAGATCTACACCCATATTCTCGAAGAACGGCTCAAGCGACTGGTGGACGAACACCATCCGCTGGCGCGCCGCGGCGGTCGAAACGCCGCGTGACGGCGCCGCCGAATTGCTTGACACCCGCAGGGCGCATGGACAGTGTCCCGCCCCACGCCGCAAGCTGAGCCTCAGAAGAAAACGGCTGCGAGAGCGATGAGAACCTATCTCGATTTCGAAAAACCGGTCGCCGACCTCCAGGGGAAGGTCCAGGAGCTCCGTTCGATGAGCGCCGACGGCGATGCGATCGCGATCGAGGAGGAGATCAGCCGCATCGAGACGCGCGCCAATCAGGCATTGACCGAGCTCTACGCCAAACTGACGCCATGGCAGAAGACGCAGGTCGCCCGGCACCCCGACCGGCCGCATGTCCTCGACTATATCGACGCGATGATCGAGGAGTTCACGCCGCTCGCGGGCGACCGCAAATACGGCGAGGACCAGGCGATGATCGGCGGCATCGGCCGCTTCCGCGGCCGCCCGGTCGCCATTCTCGGCCAGGAGAAGGGGAGCGATACAGAGGGCCGCATCCGCCACAATTTCGGGATGCCGCGGCCCGAGGGATACCGCAAGGCGGTGCGGATCATGGACCTCGCCAACCGCTTCGGTCTGCCGCTGATCTCGCTGGTCGATACCTCCGGCGCTTACCCGGGCATCGGCGCTGAAGAACGCGGCCAGGCCGAGGCGATCGCGCGCTCCATCGATTGCTGCCTCGGCCTCACCGTGCCGAACGTCGCCGTGGTGATCGGCGAAGGCGGGTCGGGCGGCGCGATCGCCATCGCGGTCGCCAACAAGGTGCTGATGCTGGAGCACGCCATCTATTCGGTGATCTCGCCGGAAGGGGCGGCGTCGATCCTCTGGCACGATTCGACCCGGGCCGAGGACGCAGCGACGTCGATGAAGATCACGGCGCAGGACCTTTTCAAATTCGGCATCATCGACCGAATCGTGGGCGAGCCGCTGGGCGGCGCCCACCGCGCGCCCGCCGATGCGATCGAGACCACCGCCGATGCGATCGCCGAGGCGCTTGCCGAATTCGACGGCCGGCCGGGCGAGGACCTCAAGCTGCATCGCCGAGACAAGTATCTGGCGATGGGCACGAATCTGGCGTTGAAGCCTTCGTGATCCGGCCCGCCCTTCGCGGTTAACGAAGCATCAATCGGGCCGGCGCAATTCTCGGTGCGTGTATCGCTGCGGGACATCGGTCGCGCGGCACCCATGTACCGAGTGCCACACTTGCGCCCGCGACAGTTTCTTGCCGGCCTTGCCCTTTCCGCATCGGCCATCGTCCTCGCTTCGTGTCAGACCGCGCTGACCCCCGACCAGGCTCCGATCCCCGAGGAGGTGGTAGGCCAGATCATTGCGATCGGCTCCACGCCGGCCTCGCCGATCTATGTCCGCATCTTCAAGGAGGAGTCGGAACTGGAGGTGTGGAAGCGCCGCGCCGACGGCACCTATGCGCTGCTCGATACCTTCGAGATATGCGCGTGGTCGGGTGAGCTCGGGCCGAAGATTCAGGAGGGCGACCGCCAGGCGCCCGAGGGCTTCTACCAGGTGACGCCGGCGCAGATGAACCCGAACTCGTCCTATCACCTGTCCTTCAATATCGGCTTCCCGAATCCCTTCGACGAAGCGCATGAGCGCACCGGCTCGCACCTCATGGTGCATGGCGCCTGCTCGTCGGCCGGCTGCTACTCGATGACCGACGAGACGGTCGAGGTGATCTATGCGCTCGCCCGCGAGGCCTTTCGCGGCGGGCAGCGCGCTTTTGATGTCCACGCCTTTCCGTTCCGCATGACGCCCGAGAACTTCGCGCGTCATTGGGGCGACCCGAACATGCCGTTCTGGCTGATGCTGAAGGAAGGCTACGACCACTTCGAGGTGACGCGCGAAGTCCCCGAGGTCGACATCTGCGACTACCGCTACATCTTCAACGCCGAGGCGGGGGACGATGCCGCGTTCATTCCGGCCGAGGCGTGCCCGGCCTTCGAGATCCCTCAGGAGATCACCGAGCCGCTCGTCGCCAAATGGGAGGCCGACGACATCGCATTCCGCGCAGCGCTGGCCGAGATCGAGGCCGAGGCCGGCGTGGCAGCCGAGGCCAACCGCATTGCCGGCCCGGCGACGCTGATGCCGGTGACGGCCTATCGTCCGGAGTTCGCCGCCGCCACGCCGGCGATCGACGCGCTGGTCGGAGACGAGTAGACTCGGATCAGGTCAGACCAGCTGGCCGTGGCAGTGCTTGAATTTCTTGCCCGAGCCGCAGGGGCAGGGCGCGTTCCGCGGAACCTTGCCCCAGGTCGAGGTGTCGTTCGGATCGAAATCCGGACGGTCGGCGCCGAACGCAGCGCTTGAAGCAGGCATCGTCATGCGGCCATTGCCGGCGCGCTGGGGCGCGATGCTGGGGCTCGGCGCATCGGCCAGCTCGTTCTCGCCGGTGTTCGGATCGAGATGCGTCGCCTGGATCTGACGGACGTTCCCCTCCGGCGGAAGCTCGGGCGGCTTCTGGACGAGTTCCACGCGCGACAGCTGCGAGGTGACGGTGCGGCGGAGATTCGACAGCAGCGACTGGAAGAGCTCGAACGCCTCGGTCTTGTATTCGTTGAGCGGATCGCGCTGGGCATAGCCGCGGAAACCGACAACCTGGCGAAGATGATCCAGCGTCACCAGATGCTCGCGCCAGACATGGTCAAGTGTTTGAAGAAGCACTGCCTTTTCGAGGCGGCGCATGACGTCGGGCGAGGCCAGCGCGGCACGAGCGGCGGCGCTCTCGTCGGCGGCACGGACGAGGCGGTCGCGGATCTCCTCGTCGGCAATGCCCTCTT
>CAZSXA010000064.1:0-11625 GCA_964611195.1 uncultured Bauldia sp. | reverse complement strand
GAACGCATCGGCGTCGCCGACGCGTTCTCGCGCCATGCCGGGATCGATCTCCTTGCCACGCTGGATAGGGACGGCGCTCCGCTTGGCGGTCTTCTCAAGAACGCAGCGGCCGAGATCGGCATTCGTGTCCAGAAATCCGACAGCTGGTCCGACGTGTTCAGCCGGGTGATGGCCGAGCGCGTGGAGCCGCATCTCGGCCGCGAGCGGCTGACGCTCCTCACCGACTACCCGGCGCCCGAGTCTGCGCTCGCCCGGCTGAACCCGCACGACCGGCGCATCGCCGAACGCTTCGAGCTGTTCGCCGGCGGCGTCGAGCTCGCCAATGGCTTCGGCGAGCTCACCGACCCTAAGGAACAGCGTAAACGATTCGAGGCCGCTATGGCGGCGAAGGAGCGGGTCTATGGCGAGCGCTACCCAGTCGATGAAGACTTCCTCGAGGCGCTGGCGTCGATGCCGCCCGCGGTGGGCGTAGCGCTCGGTTTCGACCGGCTGGTGATGCTGGCGACCGGCGCCGACAGCGTCGCCGAGGTCCAGTGGACGCCGGTCGTCCTGCCCGACGCGTAGCTATCGCCGCTGCGCGAAGAAGGCGCGGCGACGCGCCGGCAAACGGTGCTCGCCATAGCCCTCGGCGACCTCGGCCGAGAAGCCTGCGTCGGCCAACTGCTGCATGACCCGGTCCGCGTCTGCGATCGTCAGATGATGGGTTTCGTCAGAGCGGCGATAGCGACCGTCGGCGTCCTTCCGCATCGCGGTGATGCGGCGGGTGGCCGTTGCGCTGGGCCGATCGTCGATCGTCTCCGCGAGAACGATCCAATCGTCGCCGGCCCGCCAATGGCGCGCATCGGCGCCGCCATCGCCACCGACATAGAGGTCGAAGAGGAGCCAGCCGCGCGGGCGGAGCGCCGCAGCGATGCGGCGGAGCGTGGCACCGAGGTCGGGCCGTCCGGCGCCTGGCGGGATGTAGCCAAGCACCTCGCCGAGCGCCGTCACGGCATCGCAGTTGGGCAGCGGCACGTCATGAACCGAGCCGGCGACAATGCGGGCCGCGGGCGCCCGCTTGCGAGCGATCGCGACGAGTTCGTCCGACCAGTCGACGCCGAATGTCGCATAGCCGGCAGCGTTGAGCGCCGCCAGCCATTGGCCGTCGCCGCAGCCGAGGTCGACGACACGGCCGCTGTCGATGCGGTGCTTCCCGAGAAAATCGCGGAGATAGGGAATGAGATGGCCGGCGCCGTCGGAGAAGCCGACATGCTGGATGTAGGCGAGGTCTTGCCCGTACAAGGCGCTCATGGCTCAAACCCTCCGCACGCTTTCCGACCTCGCCGCGGCCGGCCTTGCCGAGCCGAACGCGAATCTTGACCGCGTCGCCGAACGATACGCCATCGCCATCACCCCAGAAATGGCGGCGCTGATCGAACGGAGGGAGCCGGCCGATGCGATCGCGCGGCAATTCGTGCCCGATCCGCGCGAGCTCGATGTCAGGCCCGGTGAGGTTGCCGACCCGACGGGCGACGATCCGCACAGCCCGCTGCCCGGCCTGGTTCACCGCTATCCCGACCGCGTGTTGATCAAGCCGGTGCATGTCTGCCCGGTCTATTGCCGGTTCTGCTTCCGGCGCGAGCGCGTCGGGCCGGGCGGCGAAGCGATGAGCGAGGAGGCGCTCGCCGATGCTGTCGCCTATGTGGCGGCGCGGCCGGAGATCCACGAGGTGATCCTGACCGGCGGCGATCCGCTGATGATGTCGGCCCGCCGGGTTGCGGCGCTCGCCGCGGCGCTGGACGCGATCCCCCATGTCGATGTCGTCCGTTGGCATTCGCGGGTGCCGATCGCCGATCCGGGGCGGGTCGGTACGGACCTCGTTGCGGCGCTCTCGGGCGGCGCGAAGGCAGCGTGGATCGCCGTTCACTGCAACCATCCGGACGAACTGACCGCCGCGGCGATCGGCGCGCTTCGCCGGCTGGCGGCCTCCGGAATCGTGCTCGTCAGCCAGTCGGTATTGCTGCGCGGCGTCAACGACGATGCCGACACGCTGGCTGCGCTGTTCCGCAAGCTCGTCGCCAACGGCATCCGGCCCTATTACCTGCATCAGCTCGACGCGGCGCCCGGCACCAGTCATTTCCGCGTGCCGCTGACCGAGGGCCAGGAGCTCATGCGCGCGCTTCGCGGGCGGATCTCCGGCATCGCGCTCCCGACCTATGTGCTCGATATCCCCGGCGGGTTCGGCAAGGTTCCGGTCGGTCCGAGCTACCTCGACGGCGAGCATGGCAGCGTGACCGATCCCAAGGGCGGCACGCACAGCCTCGCCAGCGACGAGTCCCGTTAAACTCAAATGCCTCGCCGCGCGGTAACGCCACGGCAACCTGTCGCCGGAAGACTGGTGGAAAGCTGGGGATATCTAATGGCCGCCGAACAGGCAAAAGCAGAACAGGTCTGGGCCGAAGCGCTCGCCGACGGGCACGCGGCGGATCTTCGCGCCTTGCTGTCACTGATGACTCGCGCCGATTCCGGCAATGCGCTCGAGGAACTACTGGCGGCGTTTCCCCGGGCGGCCATCGACGTCCAGATCGCCGACGGCCAGGTCCCGTAGCGGAAACCGCTCCACATTCGTCGAGTCCGGTTCCGGCTCGTGCGCGGTGCGCATCTGCTCGCGCCAGGCCCGCCAGGAAATCGGGATGACGGCGAGATAGGCGAGCGTCCCGATCGTGAGCGCGAGCCAGGTGAACGAGAACAGCAGCGCGAAGACGATCACGGCCGTGATGAAAATCGGCGCGACGAGATCCCGCGGGATCATCCGGCCGATCATCCGGCCGGACCATGTCGGCACGCGGCTGATCATAAGAAGGCCGATGGCGACCAGGTAGGCCATCGCCAATGGCCCGGTCCAGGCGCCGTGCGGTGCGCCGAGAAGCTCAAGATAGAGCGGCAGCAGCGCGATCACCGCGCCCGCCGGTGCCGGCACGCCGATGAAGAAGCCCTTCTGCCAGGCCGGCCGCTCGGGGCCATCGGCCGCGACGTTGAAGCGGGCGAGACGGAGCGCGACGCAGATGGCAAAGACGAGGCTGCCGACCCAGCCGAAGGAGCCGAGATCTGACAGCGCCCATGTGTACGCCAACAGCGCCGGGGCGACGCCGAAATTGACGAAATCGGCCAGCGAATCGAGCTGCGCGCCAAACCGTGACGTCGAGCGAAGGAGCCGTGCGACGCGGCCGTCGAGACCGTCGAGCGCGGCCGCAAAGAGGATGGCGTAGATCGCGATATCGAGCCGGCCCTCGAACGCGAAACGGATCGCCGTGAGGCCGGCGCAAAGCGCCAGCAGCGTCACCAGATTCGGCGCCACGATTCGTACCGGCACCTGCGGCATCTGCCGCGGGCGGCGGCGCGGCGTGCGCTCGTCGGGATCGAAGGAGTTGAAGAACTTCGTCATCAATCGACCCTGACCGGCCAGCCCGCCACACCACCGAACCAGGCGATCGTGGTCTCGCCGGCGATGGCGGTCTGCCCCGGATCAACGATGATTGCGGCGTCCGGCGGCAGGTAGACGTCGAGGCGCGAGCCGAAGCGGATCATGCCGAAGCGCTCGCCGCCGGCGAGGTCGGCGCCTTCGGCGGTCCAGCAGACGATCCGCCGCGCGACGAGGCCGGCGATCTGGACAACGCCGACGGGCCCGTGCTGCGTCTCGATGACGAGCGCGTTCCGCTCGTTCTCCTCGCTCGCCTTGTCGAGCTCGGCATTGAAGAACTTGCCGGGCGTGTAGGCGATGCGCGCGACGTGGCCGGCGACCGGCGACCGGTTCACGTGACAGTCGAAAATGCTGAGGAAAACCGACACACGCGGCAGCGGATCGGTGCCGAGGCCGAGTTCGGGCGGCGGAACCGCCGGTTCCGTCGATGCAACGCGGCCGTCGGCCGGGCTCAAAACGAGGTTGGCGTCCTGGGGGCTCACCCGCGGCGGATCGCGGAAGAAATGGGCGATCCAGGCGGTGATGATCGCGCCGATCCAGAACAGCGGCGACCACAGCAAGCCCAGCAGAATCGCCACGATTCCGGCGACGACCACGAATGGCAGGCCCTCGTGCCGGACAGGCACGAGGACGCCGCGAATGGAACTCAGGATGGAATCCATTTCCTGGTGACGAAACGCCCCTTTGTCACAATACCGACATGTATAACCGATCCGCCGTTCTTGAGGTAGCGGTCGGTCGCAAGAGCTTGCAAAGTTCGCGCCCGCCTATTCGGCCGCTGGAACCGCGTCCGCGCCCTCGATCGCATCGTTGTAGTCGTCGGGGTCCGCTTCCCGCACCTCGCGCAGGCGTGCAGCGGCCGCCGCGGCCTTCTGCTGCCGATTCCACATCTGGGCATAAACGCCTGACTTCGCCAGCAATTCAGGGTGGGTGCCGCGTTCGGCAATGTATCCGTCCTTGAGGACGATGATCTCGTCGGCGCCGATGATGGTCGACAACCGATGCGCGATCGTCAGCGTCGTCCGACCGGTGGATACGCGGTTGAGGGCGCCCTGGATTTCCTGCTCGGTGTGGCTGTCGAGCGCCGAGGTCGCCTCGTCGAGGATCAGGATCGGCGGCCCCTTGAGGATCGTGCGCGCGATCGCGACGCGCTGCTTCTCGCCGCCGGAAAGCTTCAGGCCGCGCTCGCCGACCGTGGTCTCGTAGCCGTCCGGCAGGCTGCCGATGAAGCCGGCAATCTGCGCGGCCGCGGCGGCATCGCGGACATCGTCCTCGGTCGCGTCCGGCCGGCCGTAGGCGATGTTGGCGGCGATGGTGTCGTTGAAGAGGACGGTGTCCTGCGGGACCATGCCGATATTGGCGCGAAGCGACTCCTGCGCCACGTCGCGAATATCCTCGCCGTCAATGGTGATACGGCCGCCGGTGACGTCGTAGAAGCGGAAGAGAAGCCGCGCGATCGTCGACTTGCCGGCACCGGACGGGCCAACAATTGCGACGTTCCGCCCTGCCGGCACTTCGAAGCTGATGCCCTTCAGGATCTTGCGGTCGGGGTTGTAGCTGAAATGCACGTCCTCGAAGCGGACGGTTCCCTCGCGAACCTCGAGCGGCGGGGCGTCCGGCCTGTCCTCCACCTCGCTCGGCACTTCGAGGAGTTCGAACATTGCCTCGATGTCGGCGATGCCCTGGCGTATCTCGCGATAGAGCATGCCGATGAAGTTGAGCGGGATCGAAAGCTGGATGAGCAGCGCGTTGATCAAGACGAAGTCGCCGACGGTCTTGGTGCCGTTCAGGACCTCCGACGCGGCCATTGCCATCACAGCGGTCATGCCGGCGGTGAAGATCGCCGTCTGACCGAGGTTGAGCCAGGCAAGCGACGTCCAGGTGCGCGTCGCGGCGTCCTGGTAGCGCGCCATTGATCCGTCGTAGCGCTCGGCCTCCATGCGCTCGTTGCCGAAGTACTTGACGGTCTCGTAGTTGAGCAGCGCATCGATCGCCTTCGAATTGGCGTCGGTGTCAGACTCGTTCATCTCGCGGCGGATACGGATTCGTTTGTCGGATGCCTTGACCGTGAACCAGACATAGGCCGCCACGGTGAGGGCGACGACGCCGAGATAGGCGAGGCCGAAATGGACGCCGATGATGATCGCGGCGAGCCCGAATTCGAGGATCGTCGGCAGCGTGGAAAGAATGGTGTGCCGCACCATCGATTCGATGCCGTTGACCCCGCGCGTGATCAGCCGGGCAAGGCCGCCGGTGCGGCGCTCAAGGTGGAAACGCAGCGACAGCCGGTGGATGTGGCCGAACACCAGCATCGCCAGTCGGCGCACCGCATGCTGGCCGACGCGGGCAAACAGCGCGTCGCGAAGCTGGGTGAAGCCGGTGCTCATGACCCGCCCGGCGCCATAGGCAATGACCAGCAGGACCGGCGTTGCGACAGCGGCAATCACCAGGCTGTCCGCGGTATCGCCGCCAGTCGGCACCAGCGCGTCGGTCGCCCATTTGTAGAGGAAGGGCACCAGCACCGTCGCGACCTTGGCGAGCGCCAGAGCAGACAGGGCGAGCACGACGCGCCGCTTGAGGTCGGGCCGGTCGTGCGGCCACATGAACGGCCACAGATTGCGTACCGCCCGCAGCAACTGACCGCGATCGGCGGAAATCTTCGGGGGCAAGGTCGGGGCTGAGCGGTGGGTCATCGGCAGATCAGCACGGGCGCAATTGGGCAGATGTCGGGTCTCGGGGCTTCCAAGGCAACCCGCAAGGCCGAAGGGACGCCGCTAGGGCGCTGGCGGAATGATCAGGACGTCACCGGGCTGGAGACGGGCAGGATTGCTGATCTGAGGGTTTGCCTCCACGATGCGGCGGTACAAGACCCCATTGCCGTAGTAGCGCTCGGCGAGTTCCCAAAGGGTGTCACCGCGCTGGATTTCGGTCTCGAGCAAGCCAATCTCGATTTCGGCGCGGACCGACAAACCGCCATCCGCCCTCACCTCCGCAGCGATCTCTCCCAGGTCAAGCTGGGGCGAGGGCAGCTCATCGGCGGGGTCATCGCCGTCAATCGGTTCGGGGTCGCCGTCGTCCGGTGCTTCGCGATCGCCCTCGTCCGGCGGCTCAGGGTCATCCGCCTCGGCAGGCTGCACATCGTTGCCGTCCGGCGATCCATCGGCAGGTTCCGGAGAGACATCTTCCGGCGACGCGTCTGCGACGGGTGGCAGGGAAATCGGTTCGGCGGTGACGAACTGGAAGCGGCCGTCGGCGCTGGTCGTTCGAATACGAAGCCCCGCCACGGTTCGGTCCGGAACCGGCAGGATCCAGTCGCCGCGATCGTTGGCTTCACCCGCCGCAAGAATCGCGTCGCCCGCCATGAGTTCGACGAGCGCGCCCGCCTCCGCCGTTCCGACCAGGAGCACGCCGTCCGCGGTGGCAACGGCCTGATACGCCGTCGGAACGAAGCGAGCGGCCCCGTCTTCCTGCGCCGCCGCGGTCGACGGAGCAGCCGTGACGAGAAACGCGGCGGCGGCCATAGCGCCCAAGCGCCGCCGCCTTCTTGTCCCGCGCCGATCCATCACCGCTGTCATGGTCACAAACCTATCATGCTCGGCGGGTGAGATGCTGCGAGCCGCCGGCCCGGTTGACGGGGGCCGGGGCGGCAGTAACACAGTGGCCCCATGAGCATCGGAAGTCTTTGCGTCTATTGCGGTTCCGCCACGGGCAACAATCCGCGTTTCACTAACGAGACCGAGCGCTTCGGGCGGATCATCGCCGAGGCCTGCATTCGGCTCGTCTATGGCGCCGGCTCCGTCGGGCTGATGGGCGTGCTTGCCCGCACTGTCCTCGGCCAGGGCGGCAACGTTCTCGGCATCATCCCGGGCTTCCTCAAGGATCGCGAGATCGCGCTGACCGAGGTCGCCGAGCTCCGGGTCACGGGCTCGATGCATGAGCGCAAGCAGGCAATGTTCGAGGAATCGGACGCCTTCGTCGCGCTTCCCGGCGGCATCGGAACACTGGAAGAGACGGTCGAGATGATGACCTGGATGCAGCTCGGCCGGCACCGGAAGCCCGTCGTGATCGCCAATCTCGCCGGGTTCTGGGACCCGCTGATCGGCCTTCTCGACCATATGGAGGGCGAAGGCTTCCTCCATCGCAGCCCGACCGGCGCGGAACTCTACACGGTCGTCGAGCGGATCGACGACATCCTGCCGGCGATCGGTCATTCCGCAGCGCTGGGCGAAGAAGGCCCCGAGGCGGTCGGCCGCGAGGAGGTCTAGACCGGCTCGCCCACCGGCGGCGAGGCGACGTCCGGCTGCGCGCCTGCCGGCTTCGTTCCGGACTTCATCAGCTTGAAGACGACCGCGTCGAGCAGCGCCTCGAACGACGCATCGACGATGTTGGCCGAAACGCCGATCGTCAGCCAACGATCGCCGCCCGCATCCGTGCTCTCGATGAGCACGCGGGTTACCGCCTCGGTGCCGCCATTGAGGATACGGACCTTGTAGTCGACGAGGTCGAGATCGGTGATCACCGACTGATAGACGCCGAGATCCTTGCGGAGGGCCCGATCGAGTGCGTTCACCGGGCCATTGCCCTCGGCGACATTGTGGAAGGTCTCGCCGTCGACCACGGTCTTCACCACCGCCTCCGAGACCGAGACCAGCTCGCCGCGGGCGTTGTGGCGACGTTCGACGGTGGCGTGGAAGGAATCGACGTCGAAATAGTCCGGTACGCTGCCGAGGAAGCGGCGGGCGAGCAGCTCGAACGAGGCGTCGGCGGCCTCATAGGCATAGCCCCTCGCCTCGCGCCGCTTGAGTTCGGCGAGCAGGCTGTCGAGCCGCTTGTCGCCGCGCTCGAACGGAATGCCCATCCGCTCCAGTTCGGCGACGAGGTTGGAGCGGCCAGCCTGGTCGGAGACGAAGACGCGGCGACGGTTGCCGACCGATTCCGGCTCGACATGCTCATAGGTCTGCGGGTCCTTCGCCAGCGCCGAGGCGTGGATGCCGGCCTTGGTCGCGAAGGCGCTGGCGCCGACATAGGGCGCCTGGCGATCGGGCGTCCGGTTCAGCATCTCGTCGAAACGGTGCGAAAGCTTGGTGAGGTTGGCCAGCTGCTCGGCCGAAATCCCGGTCTCGAAGCGCTCGGCATAACCCTGCTTCAGAAGCAGCGTCGGAATCAGCGTCACGAGGTTGGCGTTGCCGCAGCGCTCGCCGATGCCATTGAGGGTGCCTTGGATCTGGCGCGCCCCGGCCCTCACCGCAGCCAGCGAATTGGCGACGGCCTGACCGGTGTCGTCATGCGCGTGAATGCCGATGTGGTCGCCGGGAATAACGTCGGCGACGGCGGTGACGATCTCGGCGATCTCCTCCGGCAGCGTGCCGCCATTGGTGTCGCACAGCACCACCCAGCGGCAGCCCGCCTCGTAGGCCGTCCTGGCGCAGGCGAGCGCGTAGTCGCGATTGGCCTTGTAGCCGTCGAAGAAATGCTCGCAGTCGAGCAGCACTTCCTTGCCGGCCTCGCGGGCAGCAGCGACCGACTGGCGGACCGAGTCGAGGTTCTCCTCCTCCGAAACGCCAAGCGCGACCTTGACCTGATAGTCCCAGGCCTTGGCTACGAAGCAGATTGCCGAGCCTTCGGCCTCCAAGAGGGCGCGAAGACCGGGATCGTTGGAGACGCTGACACCGGCGCGCTTGACCATGCCGAAGGCGGTGAACTGGGCGCGCTCGGTCCGCGGCGCGGCGAAGAACTCCGTGTCGCGCGGATTGGCGCCGGGATAGCCCCCTTCGACATAGTCGACGCCGAGTTCGTCCAGCAGTTCGGCAATGAGCTGCTTGTCGAGCAGCGTGAAGTCGACGCCCGGCGTCTGCGCGCCGTCGCGCAACGTCGTGTCGAAGAGGTAGAGGCGTTCCTTGCTCATCTGGCGCGACCTGTCTCCCGCGACGGCTCCCTACCTCTGTCCGTCCTCGGCGCCTGGGCGCCTGCGGGCGAGCGGGCGCGCATCGTCGTGTCGAAGAGGTAGAGGCGTTCCTTGCTCATCTGGCGCGACCTGTCTCCCGCGACGGCTTTCTCACCTTGTCCGTCCTCGGCGCCTGGGCGCCTGCGGGCGAACGGGCGCGGAGCGTCGCGTCGAAGAGGTAGAGGCGTTCCTTACTCATGCTCATCGTCAATTCTGCCATGGATTCAACAACATCTCTGCCATGGCTGACCTTTCGATTCAGTTTGCGGGCGGCCACGCATCGGTGTCGTGGTCGGGATGCTGGTTGCTGACGACCAACCGATTGAGTTCCGCGGTCTTTGAGGCCGGCAACACCGGCAGTTCGTGCAGCGTGTCGAAGAATGCGAGCTTGTCGGTCGGGTTGGTCTGGATGGCAGGCGCCGCGACCGTCGGATCGTCGAATGACCCGATTGTGAGCTCAAGGCCGCCGCCATACTCATAGGTCAGCGGCGTGCCGCATTCGCCGCAGAAGCCGCGGACCGCAACGTTGGAGCTCTGAAACCGCTTCGGCTCGCCCCGCGTCCAGACGACGCCGTGGGCGGTGGCGTATGGTCCGAAGAACGAGCCGGTGGCCTTCTGGCACATGCGGCAATGGCAGATCGACGGCCGTCCCAGGGAGGCTGCCCTGAAGCGGACGGCACCGCACTGACATCCGCCCGTAAGCGGCTTCTCGGTCATGTTCGCTTCTCCTGCGGCCACGCTTCTGTGTCGTGGTCGGGATGCTGGTGGTTGCTTGCCTTGATGCGGGCGAAGCGCTCCGTCTCGTCCTCGTCGTCTTCCGTCGCCTCGCCCGGCAGCGTCGCCAGGTCATGGAACCAGGGCATCCGCGCCTCGATGCCGTATTGGACCGTCGGCTTGATGGCAGCGGGATCGTCGAGGGAGCCAAGCGAAACGGCGGCAAATCTCGACGTGAGATATCGGAACGTCAGCGGCGTTCCGCAATTGGCGCAGAATCCGCGCTCGGCCTCGTCGGAGGAATTGAACGTCGCGACCGTTCCGCGTGTCACCTCGAAATCCTCCTTCGGCACGCCGGCCAGCGCCGCGAAGTAGGAGCCGAACGCCTTCTGGCACATGCGGCAGTGGCAAAGGTGCGGGAACTGCGGCTCCGAGCGGAGCGCATACCGCACCGCGCCACACTGGCAGCCCCCGGTGATCCGTACTTCGCTCATGACGTTTCTCCACCTCCCCCTGGATGGGGGAGGTCGCGGCGCGAAGCGACGCGGGTGGGGGTGGAAATATCAGCGCCGTATGGTTCACCCCTCCCCGGCGCACCCGGTGCGCCGACCCTCCCCATCGACGGGAGGGTTGGGGATCGGGACAGCACCGCTGGATTGCCGAGGTCGGTCATCGCTTGACCTCCCATTCGGTCGTGACCTCGCCGGTGGCCGGGTCCTTGCGGTCCATCAGCTGGACGCCCATCGCCTCGAGCTCGGCGCGGATACGGTCAGCCTCGGCGAAGTCCTTCGCCTTGCGGGCCTCGGCCCGGGCGGAAATGCGCTCGAGCACAGATCCGGCGTCGATGCCCGCATCGCGCCGCAGCGCGGCCTGACGCTCGGTGGCGGTCTCCGCGAGCAGCCCGAGAAGGTTCGCACCGGCTTTCAACGCTCCAATCGAGGCCGCGTCGCCGTCGGCGGCCGGCCGGCGAAGATCATGAAGCGTCGCGATAGCGCGTGGCGTGTTCAGATCATCTAGCATCGCTTCGAAGAATTCGTGGGAAACCTCGCCCGGCAAAGCATCGCCAACGATGTCGGTCCATGTGTCCAGCGATGTTTCGGCCTCCTTCAGACCGCTGATGGTCCAGTCGATGGGCTGGCGATAATGTGCGCGCAGCATCGCCAACCGGACGACATCGCCAGGCCAGTCCTTCAGGACATCGGCGATCGTGGTGAAGTTGCCGAGGCTCTTCGACATCTTGCGGCCCTCGACCTGAAGATAGCCGTTGTGCAGCCAGTAGTTTGCCATCACGTCAGTGCCGTGGGCGCAACGCGACTGGGCGACCTCGTTCTCGTGATGGGGAAACGTCAGGTCGATGCCGCCGCCGTGAATGTCGAAGGTGTCGCCGAGATAGCGGCCGGCCATCGCCGAGCACTCGATATGCCAGCCGGGCCGGCCCTTTCCCCAGGGCGACTCCCAGGCCGGCTCGCGGTTCGTTTCATTCCCTGTCGCGCCTTCGGCGCTCCCC
>CAZSXA010000063.1:0-11639 GCA_964611195.1 uncultured Bauldia sp. | reverse complement strand
GCGACCTCGGCGGCCAGCGCTTTGCGCTGCGCGGTACGCCGAGCGACTGCGTCATCATGGCGACGCGCCGCATCCTTGGCCGCGAACCCGATCTCGTCCTGTCCGGCATCAATGCCGGCCAGAACGCCGCCGACGACGTCACCTATTCGGGCACCGTCGCCGGCGCCATCGAAGGCACGCTGATCGGCGTTCCCTCGATCGCGCTCAGCCTCGCGCTCTATCCTGACCGAACCGAAGAGATGCATTGGGACACACCGGAGCGCCACGCGCCCGATATCATCCGCAGCCTTCTCGATTTCGGCTTCCAGGAGGGCACGCTCTACAACCTCAATTTCCCGGACGTCGCGCCGGACGAGGTTGCCGGCATCGACGTCACGCGGCAGGGCCGACTGATCCACAGCCTCTATATCGACGAGCGTACCGACCCCCGCGGCAACAAGTACTACTGGCTCGACTATCGCCGCCGGACCTCCGAGCGCGTGCCGGGCACCGACCTCGTGGCGCTCGACGGCCGCCGCATATCGGTGACGCCGCTGCGCCTCGATCTCACCGACCATGACAGGATCGCGGCGCTCCACGCGCATTTCGCCGGTGACGGCGAGGGCAGCGACTGATGGCGAGCGAGGAAGCAGCGGGGGCAAAGGTCGTCGAAACCGAGGCGGACCGCGTCGCGGTCGCCGATTTTCTGCTTCGGCTTCGCCAGGAGGGGATCACCGACCGCCGCGTCCTGTCGGCGATCGAGGCCGTGCCGCGGCGCCTGTTCGTGCCGCACGAGGCCCGCGACACGGCCTACCTGGAGCGCGCGCTACCGATCGAATGCGGCCAGACGATCTCGGCGCCGGGCCTCGTCGCATTGATGACCGCCGCGCTCGATGTCGGCCCGAATGATCTTGTGCTCGAGATCGGCACTGGCAGCGGCTACCAGGCGGCGATTCTGTCGCATCTGGCGAAGCACGTTTACACGGTCGACCGGTTTCGGACGCTCGTTGAATCCGCCGAGCTTCGTTTCAAGACGCTCCGCATCACCAACATCACCGCGCTCGCCGGCGACGGCACGCTCGGCTGGCCGGCCAACGCCACCTTCGACCGCATCATCCTGACGGCGGCGACGGAGAAAGTGCCCGAAGCGCTGTTCGATCAGCTCCGCGTCGGTGGCGTGCTGATTGCGCCGATCGGCCCGATCGACGGCGTCCAGGTGCTGACGCGGATTGTGAAGACGCGAGAGGGCACGGAGGAATCCGCGCTCGCCGATGTCAGATTTGTGCCCATGATCCCCGGTAAGGCTGCGCGGCTTTAAGCCTTTCTCAACGTTACCAGCTCATTTTTGCATCGAGTTGTGTGAGCGTCACGTGAGTACACGCATGCCAAGTTCCGCCACCGTTTCATCAGGATCTCGTCTCGCTTACCGGGTGACTGCGGTGGCGGTCATGGCCGCCATCGTCGCCGGTTGCAGCAGTTCCCGGTTCGCCGATTCCCTGTTTACGGGAGCCACCGACGGCGCTGGCGGCCAATCAAGTGTCAATCAGCCGATGCCACCCGCCCTTGTCGGGAACAACCCGGTTTCGAACGGCGTTGCCAACGCCCCCGCTGGCGCCAACGCCGCTCCGGCACAGAACGTCCAGGTTGCCGCGCTGCCGCCCGCCGGCAACGCACCGGCCAATGCGAGCCCACCGGTCAACACCCAGCCGGCTGCCCAGCCGCAGCCGACGGCCCAGTCCACGATCGTCACGGTTACGGCCGGGCAGACGCTCTATTCGCTGTCGCGCGAGCACGGCGTTTCGGTCGCGGCGATCGCCGCCGCCAACGGCCTGACCCAGACTTCCGAACTCACGATCGGCCAGCGCCTCACCATTCCGGCGCCCGGCTCTGCCGCGGCGCTCGGCAACGGACCGGCGCCGCTGGGCGTGATCAGCCAGCCGGGTAACAATGCCGGCGGCAACGCCGCCCCGGCGAACAATGCCAATGTCGGCGTTCACGTCGTGCAGTCGGGCGAGACGATGTACTCCATCGCTCAGCGCTACGGCCTCTCGCCGAGCGCGCTCGCTGCTGCCAACGGAATGGACTCGCCGCAGCTCGTGCGGGTCGGCCAGCAACTGACCATCCCCGGCGCGGCGGGCAATCAGGTGGTCGCGGACGCCAATCCTCCGCAGCCTCAACAGGAGACTCAGCCCGCCGCCCAGCCGGAAACGCCGGCACCCGCCGCCCAACCGACCGTCGAGCCCGATCCTCAGCCGGAACAGGTCGCCGCACTGCCCGACAACTCGGTCGCCGCCGAGCCGCCGGCCACCAACGGCACGGCCTTCCGCTGGCCGGTCAACGGCTCGAGCCGCATCATCTCGGACTTCGGTCCCAAGCCGGACGGCGAGCGCAATGACGGCATCAACATCTCCGTGCCGACCGGCACCGAGATCCATGCCGCCGAAGGGGGCGTTGTCATCTACGCTGGCAACGGCATCGCCGGTTACGGCAACCTCGTCCTCATCGAGCACACCGACAACTGGGTGACGGCCTACGCCCACGCCAGCGAGATTCTCGTGTCGCGGGATCAGACGGTTCAGCGCGGACAAGTCATCGCAAGGGCGGGCAACACCGGCTCGGTGACAGCGCCGCAGCTCCACTTCGAGCTTCGCCGCGGGACGGTGCCGGTCAATCCGCTCGACTATCTGAGCAACTGACGCCGGGCGTCCAGCGCCGCGTCAGCGGACCAGAAGGAAGACCATCAGCACGCCGATGCCGACCACCGCGCCCGCGGTGAGGGCAATCGTGGCCCAGCGCCGGCGCTGGCGACGTTCCTCGGCGGAGAGTGGCCTGATCTGGCCGCGCTGCTTCACCCGCGCTTCGACGGCGGCACCGATAGCGACGCCCAGCCCGGCACCAATTCCGACGCCGACCCCGAGGAAGGCCGGATCGCCGAAGAGAAGGCCTATCGGAACGCCGAGGCCGGCACCGATCGCCACGCCGATGCTGACGAAGGTGCCTTCCGGATAGATCCGAGACATCTCTCGTTCTGCCATGGTCCCGCTATCCCAGAGCTGGTTCGGCTCCGCCTTGAGGGAAATCAAGCACCTCGGTCATCGCCGCGCCTGAGGCTCACTCCGTGACGCCCGGCGAGATCGAGACTGAACTGCCAGGCGACACGTCCGGAACGCGCGCCCCGCGTCACCGACCATTCCAGCGCCTCCGCTGCCAGTGTCTCGTCGGCAATCGCGACGCCGAAATACTGCGCATAGCTGCGGACCATGTCGAGATACTCGTCCTGACTGCAGGCATGGAAGCCGAGCCAAAGCCCGAAGCGATCCGACAACGACACCTTCTCGTCGACCGTCTCATGAGGTGTCACGGCGGTGGAACGCTCGTTCTCGGCCATCTCGCGCGGGACGAGATGCCGCGGGTTCGACGTGGCGTAGAGGATCGTGTTGGCGGGGCGCCCTCGATGCCGCCATCGAGCGCGGCCTTGAGCGATTTGAACGACGTTTCGCCGGGCTCGAAGGACAGGTCGTCGCAGAAGACGAGAAACTGGAACGGCTGGTCACGGAGGACGAGCAGGAGATCGGGGAGGGCGTCGATATCCTCGCGGTGGATTTCGACGAGTTTCATTGTGGGCATTTCATGCGCAACAGCGCCGTGCACGGCCTTCACCAGCGAGCTCTTCGCCATGCCGCGCGCGCCCCACAGCAGCGCGTTGTTGGCCGCATGGCCGTTCGCGAATCGCTTCGTGTTGTCGGTGAGGATATCGCGCACCCGGTCGATGCCCTTCAGCAAGTCGATATCGATGCGGTTGACGGCGGCAACGGGCCGCAGGCCACTCGGCTTCGCCTGCCACATGAATCCTTCCGAGGCGGCGAAGTCCGGCACCGGCAGCGGGGCCGGCGCGAGCCGGTCGAGCGCGGCGCGGATGCCCGGCAGAGCGTCACCTTGAGCCACGGAACGCCCCTCCGATCAGACCCAAGCCTCGGGTCGAATGGTCAGAATCCGCTTGCGATAAAGCGGTTTGCCAGCCCATGACGCCATCGCTATAGTCCGCGCCGATTTCCCGGCCGCTTGCCTCCGGCAGCGCCTTGGTCGGGGTCACATTCTCACCCAAGTCGGAGCGCGGAGAGCCCTTGATGTTGGTGACACCAGCCTTTGCCCAGGACGCTGCGGGCGGCGCCAGCGCCATGGACGGGATTATCCAGATCATCCCGCTTCTGCTGATCTTCGGCATCATGTTCTACTTCATGATCTTTCGGCCGCAGCAGCAGCGCATGAAGGCGCATCGCGAGATGATCGCCAAGATCCGCCGCGGCGACACCGTTGTGACCAGTGGCGGGCTCATTGGCAAGGTCGCGCGGGTGGTTGCGGAGGGCGACGAGGAGTTGCAGCTGGAGGTCGCCGAAGGCACAAAGGTGCGCGTCTCGCGCTCGATGGTTGCCGAGGTGCGGTCGAAGGGCGAGCCGGTCAAGGAAGACAGCTGAGGCCGGAAACGCCGGGGTAACACGCAATGCTGCATTTCAGCCGCTGGTCGATCGGGGCGATCATTCTGTTCGTCCTCGCCGCCATCGTCGTGCTGATTCCGAACTTCTTCCCCGAGGAGACGGTCGAGGATTGGCCTGACTGGATGCCGAAATCGCAGATCGTGCTCGGGCTCGATCTGCAGGGCGGCTCCTATTTGCTCTATCAGTTGGACGAGGAGGAGTTCGTCGTCGACCGCCTGAGCGAGCTTTCCAACGAAGTCCGCAGCGCGCTCAATCAGGAGCCGCGGATCGGCTATGTCGGGCTCAGTTCCGGCGAGCAGATCGCGCAGACCCAGAACGTCCAGGTCCGCATTCGCGATGAGTTCCTTGGCCAACTCGACGACGTTCGCGATCGGTTGGAAGAGCTTCGCAACCCGCTCAACGACGCCTTGATTGGCGGTCCGTCCACGGAAGAGTTCGACCTTGAGATCAGCGACGATGGGCTGGTGCGTTTCACCTATTCGGATGCAGGGCTGACGGCGCGCAAGCGGACGCTGATCCAACAGTCGATCGAAGTCATCGGCAACCGCATCAATGAGCTCGGCACGACCGAGCCGTCGATCCAGCGACAGGGCGACGATCGCATTCTCGTTGAGGTGCCGGGCCTCGACGATCCGCAGCGGCTGAAGGATCTCGTCGGCCAGACCGCCCAGATGACGTTCCACATGGTTCAGGGCGGGCCGACCACGCAGGAGCAGGCCGAGGCCAACCGCGAGCCGGGGCAGATCGTGTTGCCAGATGCTGCGAACCCAGGCTTCTATTACATCCTCGGCGAGGTCCGTGTCCGCGGCGAGGACCTTGTCAACGCTCAGACTCAGATTGACACGCTGCGCGGCAACGAACCGGTTGTCGCGCTGCGCTTCAACTCGACGGGGGCGCGGGCGTTCGGCGAAATCACAACCGAGTTCGTCGGACGCCAGTTCGCCATCGTCCTCGACGACGAGATCATCTCCGCGCCGGTGATCAACGAGCCGATCCGCGACGGCAACGGCCAGATATCGGGCGACTTCACCGTCGAGGAAGCGAACGACCTGGCTATCCTGCTGCGGGCCGGCGCCCTCCCGGTCGACCTCAATATCGTCGAGGAACGAACGATCGGCCCGGGCCTTGGCGAGGATTCACTCCGCGCCGGCGAACTCGCCGCGGCGGTTGCCACCGTCGGGGTCGTCGCGTTCATGGTGCTTGTCTACGGCTTCCTGGGCGTCCTCGCGAACCTTGCCGTGATCCTCAACGTTGCCGTCATCTTCTCGGTCATGACGCTGATCGGCGCGACGTTGACGCTGCCGGGCATCGCCGGCGTCGTCCTGATCGTCGGCACCGCTGTCGACGCCAACGTGCTGATCTATGAGCGAATACGGGAAGAGTTCCGCGGCGGGCGAACGGCGATCCAGGCGATCGATGTCGGCTTCCGCCGGGCGCTCGGAACCATTCTCGACGCCAACATCACGACGCTGATTGCCGCGATCGTCCTGTTCTATTTCGGCTCCGGCCCGATCCGCGGATTTGCCGTCACCCTCGGCATCGGCATCGTCACGACGCTGTTCACGTCGTTCCTGGTCACGCGCCTGATGGTGGCGACCTGGGTCCGCCGCCGTCGCCCGACGGCGTTGGCGATATGACGCGGAGGCGCTGAGATGGCTTTTCGCATCATCCCGGACGACACCAATATCGGCTTCATGCGCTTCCGGCGCATTGCCTTCCCGGTTTCGCTCGTTCTCGCCCTGGCCTCGGCGATCCTGTTCGTGACGGTCGGCCCCGACTACGGCATCGACTTCCGCGGCGGCACGCAGATCGTGATGCAGCCGGAGGATGGCGAAGTCACGACCGACGACATCTCCGAGGTGCGCGACCGGCTCGCCCCGCTCAATCTCGGCGACATCGACGTCCAGTCCCTGACCGAGGCAGCCGGCGAGCAGAGCATCTCGATCCGTATCGAGCTCTCCGAGGAGACGGCCGCCGACGACGCCGATGAGGGAACGCAAGCCGAGGTGGTCGAGGAGGTCCTTGCGACGCTCGGCGACGACTTCGGCAGCCTGCGCAGTTCGGAGTTTGTCGGGCCACGCGTCTCCAGCGAGCTCGCCCGCGACGGGATTATCTCCGCGCTCGTCGCGATGTTCGCGATCATGGTCTATGTCTGGTTCCGCTTCGAGTGGCAGTTCGCCGTTGGCGCCATCATTGCGATTGCGCACGACGTGCTGCTCACCCTCGGCTTCTTCACCGTTGTCGGCCTCGACTTCAATCTCGCCAGCATCGCCGCGATTCTGACGATTGTCGGCTATTCGCTGAACGACACGGTCGTCGTCTACGACCGCATTCGCGAAACGCTGCGGAAATTCAAGCGGAAGCCGGTGGTCGAGTTGATCGACCGCGCCATCAACGACACGCTGGCCCGTACCACGATCACGTCGTTGACCACCTGGATCGCTCTCTGGGCATTGTTCATCTTCGGCGGCGAGGTGATCCGCTCCTTCGTCGCCGCCATGATCTTCGGCGTTGCCATCGGCACCTATTCGTCGATCTTCATCGCCGCGCCGATCCTCGTCTTCTTCAACCTCCGCGGCGACATGTTCGAGAAGGTCGAGGACAAGACCGACGCCGGCGCCAAACGGGGCCAGGGCGAGGCGAACAAGCCGGCCGAGTAGCGTTGGTGCCGCGCGGCACGATCATTCGCGATGCGCACTTTCCCGGGCGCGCCCCGATCGACGCCTACGGCAATGGCGGATTCCGCTTCGCCGACATGTCTCATCGCGGTTCGATCCTTTGTCTTCCGAGCGGCATCTACGGCTGGCCGGCCGCCTCCTTCGGCGACATCGATGAGCAAGCCCTCGCGCGTGTGTTCGCCGAGGCGGACGAGATCGACATCCTTCTCGTCGGCGCCGGCTCATCGACGGGAAGGCTGGAGCAGAGCCTTCACGCGCGCCTCCGCGGCGCCTCGATCTCCGCCGATGCAATGTCGACGGGCGCTGCCGTGCGCACATACAACGTGCTCCTTGCCGAGGAGCGACTGGTCGCGGCGGCATTGATTGCGGTGGACTGAGCGCGCGTTCCGTCCCATGTGCCGGTAATGGATACCTACGAGCACGCTGCCGCGGCCTTGCGGGAAACGGACCCGGACCGCTTCATCGCCGATCTTTTCGTGCCCGTCGGCCCGCGCCGTCATCTCCACGCGCTGCATGCCTTCGACGCCGAAATCCGGCGCATCCGCCATCTCGTCAGCGAGCCGGCGCTGGGCGAGATCCGCCTTCAATGGTGGCGCGATGCAATCGCCAATGACGCCGGCGCCGGCAATCCATTGGCCGAGGCATTGCTGGCGACGATCCGTGACGTCCGGCTTCCTCGGCCGACCTTCGACAACCTGCTGGCGGCTCGCATATTCGACTTCTACAACGACCCGATGCCGTCCATGGCCGACTTCGAGGGCTATGCAGGCGAAACAGATGCCGCGGTCTTCCAGCTCTCGGCGCTCGCTCTCTCAGGCGGCGAGGACCCGGGATCGGCGGACGCGTCGGGTCATGCGGGCGTCGCCTCGGCGCTGACGACTGCGCTGCGCCACTTCTCGCTCGACGCCGGCCGCCAGCAGCTGTTTCTCCCGCGCGACCGGTTCGAGGTGGCAGGCGTTCACCTCGATGATGTCTTTGCGCGCCGGACCGCGCCCGAACTCCTCATGGCCCTGACCGACCTTCGCGAAACGGCGCGGGATCACTTGGCGAGGGCGCGCGCAGCAATCGCCGGCCTACCGGCCGCTGTCGTCCCGGCCTATCTGCCGCTGGCGCTTGTCGAACGGCAGCTGAAGCAGTTGGAGAAGGACGCCGCTTCGCCTTTCGACGCAACGCGCCCGATCGCGCAATGGCGCCGCCAGCTGACGCTGTGGCGTGCGGCTCGCCGCGGACGGCCATAGAGCGCTATTCGGCCGCGACCCGCTCTGCGCCGCCGAGCCAGGCCTCGAGGTCGGCGAGGGCGCGAGCCGACAACGCCCGCTTCCGCGCCGCCCCGCGCTCGGCCTTCTTTCCCTTTGCCGCAACCTCGATCGGCGGAAACAGGCCGAAATTGACGTTCATCGGCTGGAAGGAACGGCGTCCCGGCTCGTCCTCGCCGACATGTCCGCCGGTGATGTGGGACAGCAGCGCACCGAAGGCCGTCGTCGCCGGCGGCGGATCGAGCGGGACGCCGAGCCGCTCGGCCACGGCAAGGCGGCCGGCGACGAGGCCCATCGCCGCGGACTCGACATAGCCCTCGCAGCCGGTGATCTGGCCGGCGAAGCGAAGGCGCGGCATCGCCTTCAGCCGCAGCCGGCCGTCGAGCAGGCGCGGCGAGTCGAGATAGGTGTTGCGGTGAAGGCCGCCGAGCCGCGCGAACTCGGCATTCTCCAGTCCTGGGATCATGCGGAAGATGCGCACCTGTTCGCGGTAGCGAAGCTTGGTCTGGAAGCCGACCATGTTCCACAGCGTGCCGAGCGCATTGTCCTGTCGGAGTTGGACGACTGCGTAGGGCTTCTCGTCCGGCTTGTGGCGGTTGGTGAGCCCGACCGGCTTCATCGGACCGTGGCGCAAGGTCTCGCGCCCGCGCTCCGCCATCACCTCGATCGGCAGGCAGCCATCGAAATAGGGCGTTCCTTCCCAATCGTGCAAGGCGGTCTTTTCGCCGGCGAGTACGGCGTCGATGAACGCCTCATACTGATCGCGGTCGAGCGGGCAGTTGAGATAGTCGCGGCCGGTGCCGCCCGGGCCCGGCTTGTCGTAACGGGACTGGAACCACGCCTTGTCGAGGTCGACGGTCTCGTAGTGGACGATCGGTGCGATCGCGTCGAAAAAGGCGAGCGCTTCGGCGCCGGTCGCCTCGGTGATCGCGGCCGCCAGTGCTGGCGAGGTGAGGGGGCCGGTGGCGATGATGACGCTGTCCCACTCGGACGGCGGCAGGCCTTCGACCTCGCCGCGCTCAATCTTCACCAGCGGCTCGGCCTCAAGTGCCGCCGAAACCGCAGCGGAAAAGCCGTCGCGGTCCACGGCAAGCGCTGCGCCGGCGGGCAGCCGATGCGCGTCGCCGGCACGCAGGATCAGCGAATCGGCGCGCCTCATCTCCTCGTGAATGAGGCCGACGGCACTCGTCTCGAGGTCGTCGGAGCGGAACGAGTTGGAGCAGACCAGTTCGGCGAAGCCGTCGGTCTTGTGGGCGGCGGTTTCACGGACCGGCCGCATCTCGTGCAGCACGACCGGGACGCCGGCGCGGGCGATCTGCCAGGCGGCCTCCGAGCCGGCAAGGCCGCCGCCGATGATGTGGATGGGGGCGGGTGTCATGGCCGGAAACTAGTGGCAGCGCCGCGCGCGCTCAATATCGATCGGGCAAGTCGCGGCCGGATAAAAAAAGAACGCCCGCCGGGGAGGAAATCGGCGGGCGTTCTAGAAATAGCGCCAGTCGGGGAAACGATCGGCGCTCCACACGGAGGTGAGGGAGGAGGAGCCCCCGTGCGTCATGAGCCTCTTATATGCGCGTCCCACGCATGAGAGGGAGTGCCTGAAATGCATAGCTGCATTGCGGCGCGGGCATCGCGATTTCGTGACCGGCCGAAAGGAAGCGTGATCCGCTAGCTGCGGAACTCGCTGATCTCGAACAGGTGGCCGTCTGGATCCCTGAAGAAGCAACGCGTTTCGGGGCCATTGTCGAGGGGCGGGGTGATGAATGCCGCGCCGCGCTCGACCAGCGCATCATAGGCAGCGCGACAATCCGGCACACGGATTGTCATCGCGTGGCTGACGCGGTCGATGTCGCTCGGCGGCACGAATCGCGTTTCCGGCTTGTCGGGCGTCGGCTCGCCGCCGGTGACCACCAGCAGCCAGGCGCCGTTGAACGAAAACACCGCCGAGGTGCCGCCATATTCCCGGTCGAGCTCGGCGCCCAGCACGTCGCGATACCAGGCGAGCGACCGCGCGAAATCGCTGACGACGAGGATGTGGGTGATCGGCGCGCCCGGAACGGGGAAGGGCATGGCGTTCGCCTCCTTGGCTCGGCGCTAGCGGATCGTGATGTCGGCCGGATCCCAGTCCGGCTGATGCGGCTGCGGATCCATCTTCTCCAGCGTCTCGCGAATGATGGCCGCAGCGAGGGCGTTCCGCGCCCATTTGTGATCCGACGGGATCACATACCATGGCGCCCATTCCGTCGAGCAGCGGTCGAGCATCGTCTCATAGGCCGCGAGATAGGCGTCCCACCGGTCGCGCGCGTCGATGTCGGAATGGTCGAACTTCCATCGCTTGTGCGGCTTGTCGAGCCGCGCCTGCAGCCGTTCGCGCTGCTCCGCCTTGGAGATGTGGAGCATGAGCTTGATGATTGTCGTGCCGTTCTCGGTCAGCATCCGCTCGAAATCGTTGATCTGGCGATAGCGGTTCTCGATCTCCCAGTGGCTCGCCAGTTCCTCGACGCGCGCCACCAACACGTCCTCGTAGTGCGACCGGTTGAAGAGCCCGATCGTGCCACGCCGCGGGCAGGAGCGGTGGACGCGCCACAGGAAATCATGGGCCAGCTCGCGCTGGTTGGGCTTGCCGAAGGCGGTGACGGAAATGCCGAGCGGGCTGGTGTTGGCGAAGGCATGGCGGATCGTGCCGTCCTTGCCGGAGGTGTCGGTGCCCTGCAGCACCACCAGCAGCGCGCGCTCGCCCTCGGCATAGAGCCGCTCCTGCACGGCGTCGATCGCCTTGGCGTGCTCGTCGAGCTTGGCCTCGGCGTCGTCACGATCGGCGAAGGCGCTGGTGTCGGCGGGATCGCGGTCGGCAAGATGCGAGCGCTTACCGGGGGTGATGCGGAACCGCGTCGTTTCTAGTCCCACCGCGGCGCTACTCCGCCGCTTCGATGCGCTGGCGCTCCAGCACCGGCTTGAGAAACTGCCCGGTATAGCTCGCCTCGACGGCAGCGATCTGTTCCGGCGTGCCGGCGGCGACGATCTCGCCGCCGCGGTCGCCGCCCTCGGGGCCGAGATCGATGATCCAGTCGGCGGTCTTGATGACCTCGAGATTGTGCTCGATGACGACGACGGTGTTCCCCTGCGCCACCAGCTCGTGCAGCACCTCCAGAAGCTTGGCGACGTCGTGGAAGTGGAGGCCGGTGGTCGGCTCGTCGAGGGTGTAGAGCGTACGGCCGGTCGCGCGCCGCGAC
>CAZSXA010000062.1:0-11901 GCA_964611195.1 uncultured Bauldia sp. | reverse complement strand
CCGACAGACGGTCGGTCCGGCGTGACAGGGGCGGGTACGAGGCGGAAGACGCTCCCCCAATTGTTCACGTTGATTCGGGGCAAGTTGGCCCCGACCGGCGACCGGAACAGTATTGAGTGCGGGCGCGAGGCGACTGATGGCAACGAATCCACGACCGAGTACTTCTCCGGACGCGGCCGTTTCGGCCGTGGAGGAAGCTCTGCGAGCCGACTTCGATTCCCCGGAGTTCGAGACCGAAACCCGGCGCGAGCCACCCCCTCAGCAGCGCCGGCCGGCCGCGGCCCCGCGTGCCGAGACTCCGCGCAGCGAACGGCCCGACCGCGGGCAGGCCGCGCGTCAGCAGCCGCAGCAGCGCCCACAACCGCAACAGCGCCAGCAGCCGCAGCAGCCTCAGCAACGGCAGCGTCCGCAGGCTGAGCAGCGTCCGCCACGTCCGCAGCAACAGCAGGCGCCGCAGGCACCGCGAGCCCGTCAGACGCAGCCCGAGGAAGAGGCCGAAGCGCCGCAGCAGCGCCCTCAGCAGCAGCGCCGTCAGGCGAGTCGCTTCGCCGCCAATGACGACCGGCGCGGACTCACGGTCGCCTACCGCCGTCCGTCGCGTCTCATCTACCCCGGCGCCGCTGTGCTCAGCCTCGTCTGGTTGGCCGGCGCGCTTATCTATCTGACCTCCTCCTATGGCGGCGCGGTCATCACCCCCAGCGGCTCCGAGGTCGAGGGCGCCCCCTCCTTCGCCGGCGCGTTGCTCATCCTCACGCTTCCGCTCTTCCTGATCTGGACGTTCGCCTCGATCATGTGGCGCTCGCAGGAGCTCCGCATCCTCGGGCGGTCGCTGAACAACGTCGTCGTCCATCTCACCGAGCCGGAGAACATCGCCAACGAATCCGTCGTCAGCGTCAGCCAGGCGATCCGTCGCGAGATTGCCGCCGTCGGCGACGGCATCGAGCGCGCCATCGCGCGCGCCGGCGAACTTGAGCTGCTGGTGCAGAACGAGGTCTCAGCGCTTGAGCGCTCCTATTCCGACAACGAAGTCAGGATGCGCAGCCTGATCGACGATCTCGCCGGCCAGCGCGAAGCGATCCTCGTCAATTCGGAGCGCGTGCGCACCTCGATCGTGCGGGCTCAGGAGTCCCTTTCCGAGGACCTTCGCCAGGCTGCCGACACCATCGCCGACCGCGTCGCCGGTTCCGGCGGCAAGATCACGGAGGCGCTCGCGGAACGCGGCGAGGAGATCTCCCTCGCTCTTGGCTCCGCCGGCGAGGACATGCTCGGCAAGCTCGCCATTCGCGGCGAGGACCTCGTCAAGCGGCTGTCCTCAACCGTCGCCGACGTCTCGCAGACGCTCGCCGCCACCAGCGCCGAAGTCACCGACGCCCTCCTCCAGCGCTCCTCGGAGATCACCGAAACGCTCGAGACGACCGGCCGCTCGATGGCCGACACCGTCGCCGACCGCGGGCGCGAGGTTTCCGATACGTTGCAGTCGATCGGCACGGAACTTACCGAGAGCCTCGACAGCCGCACATTGGAAATCACCCAGTCGATCTCCGAGACCGGCAACCAGGTCGCCGAGACGATCTACGTCCACGCCAAGGACGTGAACGCGGCCCTCAAGAACAATGCCGAGACGCTCCTCGTCGACCTCGCCCTTCGCGGCCAGGAGATCACCGAGAAGCTCGACGAGACCGGCAACTCGATCGCCGAGACCATCACCTCGGGCGGCGGCGAACTCGCCGAGCGGCTGACCAAGACCGGCGACCGCATCTTCGAGGCGATCTCGGTCCATGGCTCGCAGCTCACCGACAAGCTGAGCTCGACCGGCGAGACGATCGCCGAGCTCATCGAGAACCGCACCGGCATCCTTCGCGAGACGATCGACAACGCCGCCGATCAGGTGAACGAGACCTTCGATTCGCGCAGCGCCGAGCTGACCTCGCGGCTCGCCACCGTCGGCGGCGAGGTGGCGAAGGCCATCGCCTCGCGCGGCCTCAAGATCAACGAGGCCATCATCGCCTCGGGCAACGAGATCTCCGACACGATTGCCTCTAAGACCGAGGCCATCAACGATCTCATCAGCCAGTCCGGCACCGACATCGCCGCAACGATCGAAGAGACCGGCAACAGCGTCCACAACCGCATCCGCGAGTCGACGAACTCCGTCGCCGATACGCTCGAGCAGCGCGGCACGGCGCTCTACAACCGCATCATCGAATCGACCGGCCAGCTCGCCGAGACGATCGAAACCCGCGGCACCCAGATCCACGAGCGGATCGTCGCCTCCGGCCGCGAGGTCGCCAACGCGATCGAGCAACGCTCCAACGACGTCTACGACCGGATCGTCAGCTCCGGCACCGAAATCGCCGCCTCGATCGAGAAGCAGGGAACCGAGGTCCACGAGCGCATGCTCGACGCCTCGACCCAGTTCACCGAGACCCTCGGACAGCAGACGGCCGAGCTGCAGGGCTCGCTCGACCAGCGCTTCAACGCCATCACCGAGATCATCTCGGTGCGCGGCCCCGCCGTCGTCGAAGGGTTGGGCGAGAAGGCCGCCGAGCTGGAGGCCGCCTTCGCGACCCGCCTCGACAGCTTCGGCTCGAACATCCAGGCCCGCATCGACAGCGTCGGCGAGACGCTCGAACTCAACGCCGAGCGCATCGACGAGGCGCTCGACAGCCGGTCGAAGCAGATCAACAAGACGCTCATCGACCGCACCCGCCAGCTCGCCGAGGCCTTCGCCAGCGGCCAGCAGCAGATCACTGCGATCGTCGACGGCCGCCTCAGCGACGTGACGACCAATCTCGGCAGCAAGACCGAGGAGCTCGGCAATGTCCTAGAGCAGCGCTTCAACGCGGTGAACTACAGCCTCGACGAACAGGCGGCGAAGCTGGCCGAGACCTTCAGCCAGGGCCGCGAGGGCTTTGCCAGCCTGGTCGAAGGCCAGATGGGCGACGTCACCTCGCGCCTCGACGAACGCACCGCCGAACTCGCCCGTGTTCTCGAGCAGCGCCTCGGCGGCATCGACGAGAACCTCGAACGCCGCGCCAATCAGCTTGTGGAGCGTACGCAGGAGCTCTCCGGCGTCCTCAACGAGCGCGTCTCGGTGATCAATGCCAGCCTCGGCGCCCGCGCCACGGAGATCTCCGAGGCGCTCGACGAGCGCGCGGAGAAGTTCGAGAGGATCCTCTCCGATCGCGTCGCTTCGATTGCCGAGACGATGAGCGAGCGCTCCAACATGGTCGCCGAAGCGATCCGCTCCTCGATCGACGACGCGACGAAGCGGATGGTCGAGGACTCGACTGCCGTTAACGAGTTGCTGCGGAGCGCGGCATCGGAGATCGCCGCAACGCTCAACAACGCCTCCTCCGAGATCGAGGAGAGCCTCGGCGGCCGCGCGACGGCCGTCACCGATGCCATCGAGCAGCGGACGCGCGAGTTCAACGAGGTCCTGCGCTCGCGCAATGTCGAGCTCGCAAACCTCCTCGACAATCAGGGCAACACGCTGCTGCGGACGCTCGAGGATCGCGGCTCCGAGATCACGACGCGCGTCGTCGATGTCGGCGACACCATTCTCGACCTGCTGTCGACCAAGTCCGGCAAGATCGTCGAAATGGTGATGGAGCGGTCGAACGAGGCGGTCGAAGCGCTCACCAAGAGCGGCGAGGCCGTCTCGTCGTCCTTCGCGATCACCAACGAGAAGCTTCGCACGGATGTCGGCGAGATCGTCGCCAACCTCGCCAAGTCGAACGACTCGCTGCAGTCGGTCCTCACCGGCACCGCGAACAACCTCACCAAGATCGAGTCCGGCCTCGCCGAGCGCTCTGAGGAGTTCCGGCAGACGATCGAAGGTGCCGTCGAAAGCACCGACAAATCGTCCTCGGCCCTCTCCTATCAGGTCTCCCTACTGCGCGGCGTCGCCGACGACGTCATGGAACGCATCGGCTCGATTGCCGACCGCTTCGACACGCATAGCCGTTCGCTGTCGGAGGCTGCCCGCAACGTCTCGGAGGCCAACCGGCAGATCGAGAACACCATCGGCGAGCGACGCCAGGCGCTGGAGCAGTTGGCCCAGAGCCTCAACCAGCGCTCCGATGCCATTGAAATCATGATGAAATCGTTCTCCGAGACCGTGGAGAAAGCACTCCGTGGCGCCGAGGAGCGGTCCGCCGCCGTCTCCAAGTCGCTCGGCGAGACCGCAACCAACGCGGCCAAATCGGTTGTGGAGGAACTTGAAAAGGTCAACACCAAGGGCGCACAGCAGGGCAGCAAGGTCGCGTCCGAGATCAAGTCGGTGACCAGCCAGTTCGCCGAGGCTGCCGCGGAGATGCGCGACCTTGCCAAGAAGATGGAGTCCGACCTCGCGGAGACCCGCGAGGAGCTCCGCAAGGGCGTCTTCCAGCTGCCGCAGGAAGCGAAGGACAATGCCGAGGCGATGCGCCGCGTCGTTGCCGAGCAGATCGAGGCGCTCGCTGAGCTCGGTCAGATCGTTTCGCGTCATGGCGGCTCGCTCGATGTCGCCCGGCCGGAGCGTGTGGCGCAGCCGCTGTCGGCCCAGAGCGCAGCCGTAGCCGCGCAGCCAACACCGGCCCAGCCCGCTGCGCCGACCGGCGGAGGATCGCCGCGCGCCGCCAATGCCGAGGCCGCCCCCTCCAACTCAGGTTCCGGTCAGAAGGGCTGGGTCTCGGGGCTCTTGAAGCGGGCCGCCGACGGCGAGGCCGAGGAAGAGGCGAACGAGGCCGCCCAGGCGCCGACCAACGGCAAGATGTCGAAGGCGCTCGGCTCGCTTTCGGTCGACACGATCGCCAAGGCCATCGACGAGAGGGCCGCGATCGATGTCTGGAAGCGCCACCGTGCCGGCGACAAGGGAGCCTTCACCCGCCGGCTCTACACCCTTCAGGGTCAGCAGACCTTCGACGAGATCCGCGCCAAGTACCAGAAGAACAAGGACTTCAAGAGCGCCGTCGACAAGTATGTCGCCGACTTCGAGAAGCTCCTCTCCGAGGTCACCAAGCACGGCAAGGATGTCGCCGCCGGAGACACCTATCTCGTCTCCGACAAGGGCAAGGTCTATACGATGCTTGCTCACGCTGCCGGGCGGTTCGACTAGCACAAGGCGGGAGGCGTCGGTCCGCGGCGCCTCCGCTAAACGCATTCGCAACCAATTGCAGGCAGCTTCGTAGCCCTGTTGGCATCGCTTCGGCGGTGCATGCGAGGGCCGAGTTCCGTGAGTACCACCGATACCGACCGCGTCGCCGCGCTCGACGAAGGCGACTACCGCGCCATCGAATCCGCAGTTATGGAGACCGATCGCGGCCGCTGGTTCCTGGCCGAGTACACGCGCCGCAACCGCGCCGCGGACACCGCCAGCATCCTCGAAGCGCTGACGAAGCTCGAGCAGATCGCCGAGCCGCTTGAGAAAGCGACCGGCGACCCCGGCCAGGACAGCATTCGCCGGATTCTCGCCGATGCGCGGGCGGCAACGTGGCAGGGCGGCGACAGCCGCAACCGGCCGCCGCACCAGCGCCCGGAGCAGGCAGCGGTGGGCTCGATCGCGGCCGCGCGCCGGACCGGCGAGAAGATTCGCGAAGTCGCCTACGAGCTCCGCGAAGCCGGCGGCAGCGACATGTACGCCGATGCGCTCGACCTCTATTGCCACGATCTCGCCAGCGCGATGGACCTGCAGGAGGACGCCACCAGACGCCTCGCCGAGCTCGCCGCGCTGCTCGTCTCGATAGAGGCGACACTGGAGGGCATGCCCGCCGACGAGGGGCCTGATGGCGCCAAAGCGGATTCGGTTCCGGCCGACGACGAGTCAGGCCGGGATGCCGAGACCACGGAACCAGGCGAGCACTCCGCTTCGGCGCCAAAGATGCAGAGCGAAGCCGAGCCGGTGAGCCATGCCCCTCCGACGCAGCCCGAGCCATCCGCCGAACGTCAGCCGGGCTCGGCACCGACGCTGATGTTCGTCAATCCCAACTAGGTCTTCGGCGACTTCCTGAGGTTGCTGATCGCGGCAAGCAGGCCGCGCGTCGAGCCGCTGCCGGCATTCGCCGTCCCGTCGCGCACCTCCGGCACGAAACCGGAGGCCAGCTGCTTACCGAGCTCGACGCCCCACTGGTCGAACGAGTTGACGTTCCAGATCGTCCCCTGAACGAACACCTTGTGCTCGTAGAGCGCGATAAGCTGGCCGAGAACCGCCGGCGTCAGCTTCGGATAGAGGATCGTGTTCGTCGGCCGCTCGCCGGGGAAGGTCTTGTGCGGCGCCAGGGCGTTGATCCGGGCTGTCGAAAGGCCGGCGGCGGCGAGTTCGTCCCGCGCCTCTGCCTCGGTCTTCCCCCACATCAGCGCTTCTGTTTGCGCGAGGCAGGATGCAACCAGCTGATCGTGGTGTTCGGGCATGTCTTCATGGCCGTCAGCGGCGATCAGGAAGTCCGCCGGCACGACGTCGGTGCCCTGATGAAGGAACTGGAAGAAGGCGTGCTGGCCGTTGGTCCCCGGCTCGCCGAAAACGAGCGGCCCGGAGGCGAGCGAGACACGCTCGCCATCGAGATTCGTGCGCTTGCCGTTGCTCTCCATATCGAGCTGCTGGAGATAGGCCGGGAGCCGCTGGAGCCGCTCGTCATAGGGAAGCACCGCCAGCGCCGGATAGCCGCAGACATTGCGGTGCCAGACGCCGATCAGGGCCAAAATCACCGGCAGATTGGCGGAGAGGGGCGCCTCCTCGAAATGCTCGTCCATTGTCCGCGCGCCGGCCAACAGCGCGTCGAAATTGTCAGGACCGATTGCAATCGCGATCGGCAAGCCAATCACCGACCACAGCGAGTAGCGTCCGCCGACCCAATCGCCGAAACCGAAACGCCGATCCTCCGCGATGCCGAACTCGGCCATCTTCTCAGCCGCCGTCGACATCGCGGCGAAATGCTTGCCGATGCCGTCCTCGCCCACGGCTCCTGCCATCCATTCCCGCGCGGTGCGCGCGTTGGTCATCGTCTCGACGGTGGTGAAGGTCTTCGACGCAACGAGCACCAGCGTCCGGGTCGGGTCGAGCCCTGAGATCGTGTCGGCGATATGGGCGCCATCGACGTTCGACACGAAGTGTGTTCTCGGTCCGTCGTGATAGGGATGGAGTGCGCGGGTCACCATCGCCGGGCCGAGGTCCGAACCGCCGATGCCGATATTGATGACGTCGGTGAATGGCCCGCCAGTTCCGGCGATTTCGCCGCTGCGCACCTTCTCGGCAAAGCGCGCCATATGCTCCCGCTCGGTGCGGATGCCGGGCATGATGGCCTCGCCGCCGACCGGGAACTCGGCATCCTGCCCCGCCCGGAGCGCCACATGCATCACCGCGCGATGCTCGGTCGAATTGATCGGGTCGCCAGCCAGCATCGCCGTCCGGCGCTCCGAAACGCCCGACCGATCGGCAAGGTCGACCAGAGCGGCCATCACCTCTCTGTCGACCTTGTTCTTCGAGTAGTCGAGAAAGATGTCGCCCGCCTCGACGGAGAAATGCCGAAAGCGGTTCGGATCCTCGAAGAGCTGGCGCATCGACCGGCCCATCAGCCGCCGCCGATGGTCAAGCAGATACGGCAATGCCGATTCAAGTGCGGTCATCCGAGCCAATTCTCCAGCCTTTCGACCGCTTCCGCAATTTCGGCCGGGTCGCCGGCAAACGAGAAGCGGATGGTTCCCTGCCCTCTCAAGAGGTCGAAGTCGAGACCGGGCGTTGCCGCAACGCCGGTCTCCAGGAGCATGCGCCGGGCAAATTCGGAAGAGTCGTTCGCGAACCGCCTGATCGAAGCGTAGTAGTAGAACGCCCCGTCGACCGGATAGGCGTCCTCGAAGCCGAGCGGCTCCAGCCGCTCCAGCAGCAACGTCCGGCTCTTTGCGTAGCCGCTCTTGATCGCCTCGAGCTCGTCGGTCGCGTCCATGACGCCGAGCGCGGCGCGTTGCGACAAGTCCGGCGGCGACAGGAAGAGATTTTGCGCAAGCCGCTCGATCGGCCGGACCAGCGTTTCCGGCAGCACCAGCCAGCCGACCCGCCAGCCGGCCATGCAGTAGTATTTGGAGAAGGAGTTGACGACGATCGATTCGGGCGAGACCGCGGCCGCGGTCGCCGCCGGTCGGGCATAGGTGAGCCCGTGATAGATCTCGTCCGAGATGAAGCGAATGCCGAGCGCTTCGGCGGTCTCGACCAGCGCCGCCAGTTCCTCGGGCGCCAGCATCGATCCCGTCGGGTTGGCCGGGCTGGCCACGATGACCCCCGCGAGCGGCGCCTCCGCGTGCGCGGCCTCGAGTTGCTTCGGCGTGATATTGGGCGCATCCCGCGACGACAATTCGATCTCGACAACCTCCAGGCCCAGAGCCTTGAGGATATTGCGATACGCTGGATAGCCCGGCGACGAGATCGCGACCCGGTCGCCGGGATTGAACGCGGCAAGGAAGGTGAGCGTGAAGGCGCCGGACGAACCGACCGTGATCGCAACGCGGACGGGATCCACCTCGACGCCAAAGGCATCCGCATAATGCCGCGCGATCCGCCGCCGCAGAACCCCGATGCCGAGTGCGTCCGTGTAGCGGAGATTGTCGGCCGCAAGCCCGCTCTCGGCTGCCTCGCGCGCCGCATTCGGCAACGGCGCCATCGGCTGCCCGACCTCCATATGGATGACGCGCTCGCCCGCGGCTTCGCGTTCATTGGCGAGCGCCAGCACATCCATCGCCACGAACGGATGGACGTTGGAGCGGGTCGAGGGCCGGAACGCGTCGCCGGGCGTTCGCTTGTCGTTCATATTGTGACGCTAAGGCTCTCGGACTGAATGAACCGGTCGGCACGTGGCCGGACAGGTGGTTAGCAACTGGACGGGCCGAAGCAAAGGACCGGCCAGCCGGTACGGTTGCTGGCCGAACCTGTCCCTTGTTCAACGGAAGTTGACCGCCGCAGTTCGTCCCGCCGGCGCTTTTCAAGCCGGCCGGCGCGTTAGAATGCAGAGATTGGCATTGGATTATGAAAGACATGACCAAGCGTATCACCGCAATCCTCGCCGCCGTCACGCTCTTCGCCGCGAGCGTCACCGTGGCGATACTCGTCGACGGCTCCGGCCGGTCGACGGTCGCCCAGGACGACGCCCCCGACTTCGCCGAGCTGACCGATGCCTTCACGCCCGAGGAAACCGCTGCGATCATCCAGCTGATCGAGGCCTATATTGCCGCCAATCCGGGCTTCGTGCGCGACTACATCATGTCGGACCCGGACGTCATCCGTGATGCGGTGACGGAACTCGAGCGCCGGCGCCTGGAGGACGAAGCCTCCCGCCAGGCCGAAGCCATCGCCGAGAACCGGGACCTCCTGGTCTCCTCAGACCTCAACGCCGTTTTGGGCAACCCGGATGGCGATGTGACCCTCGTCGAGTTCTTCGACTACAATTGCAGCTACTGCCGCCGCGCCCTCGACGACATGAACCGGCTTCTCGACGAAGATCCCGGCCTTCGCATTGTCTTGAAGGAGTTTCCCGTCCTTGGCGCCGGATCGACCGAAGCGGCGCAGGTCGCCGCTGCTGTCAACATCATTGCCCCCGAAGCCTATCCGCGATTCCACCGCCTCCTTCTCGGCTCGTCGTCGCAGGCGACCGGCGAGGCGGCGATCGCGGCCGCGGTGGAAGCCGGCGTCGAGGAGCAGTTGCTGCGCATCACGATGCAGACGCCGGGTGCGATCGCTCACATCGAGGAGGCCTACCAGATCGCCGACGCGCTCGGCATCAACGGGACGCCAACCTATGTCCTCGGCAACGAGGTGATCGTCGGCGCTGTCGGCTATGACGCCCTCCGGCAGATGATCGACTCGGTGCGCAATTGCGGACAAACGGTCTGCTAACGCCCGCCTGATATCCGCATCTGGCTGCGCCGGGATTTTGCGCCCGGCGCCAATCCACTATAAGGCCGACCCCAACCGGAACTGCTCCGGATTCCTGGGTTGCACCAAGGCCAGTCCCCTTGTCCGACACGCTCTTCGTTCTGAACGGCCCCAATCTCAACCTGCTCGGCACGCGCGAGCCGGATATCTACGGCGCCACCACGCTCGGAGAAATCGAGGCAAACTGCCGGGAATCCGCTGAGGGGAAGGGCTTTTCGGTCGACTTTCGCCAGTCGAACCACGAGGGCGATCTCGTTGACTGGATCCAGGAGGCGCGCGAGGCGGCGGCTGGAATCATCATCAATCCGGGCGCCTACTCGCACACATCTGTGGCCCTCCACGACGCGATCGTCGGAGTCGGTATCCCCACCGTCGAGATCCACATCAGCAATATCTTTGCGCGCGAGCCGTTTCGGCGGCATTCTTACATATCACCGGTGGTTTCGGGGGTGATCTCGGGCTTCGGTCCCGCCGGCTATCTGCTTGCAGTCGACGCGATCAGCAGGATCATCCGCTCTTAGCCCGCGACAGGACCTGGAAAGCGCACGATGAACGCGAACAAGACCGGGATCGATCGTGAGTTGATCAAGGAGCTTGCCGAACTCCTGACCGAGACCAACCTCACCGAGATCGAGATCGAGCAGAAGGACCTTCGCGTTCGCGTCGCGCGCACTCCGGGCGAGGTCAGGGTCGCCCCCGCTGCCGTCAAGGAGCGGCCGGAAGCCGGCCAGGTCAAGCCCGGTCTAAGCCAGACATCTCCCGACACCAAGGCGCCCGCGGGCGCTGTTCCCTCGCCGATGGTCGGCACCGCCTATCGCGCACCGGACCCCGACGCCCGGCCCTATGTCGAGGTCGGCGATGCGGTCCGCGAGGGACAGACGATCCTCATTGTCGAGGCGATGAAGACGATGAACCAGATTCCGGCGCCGCGTGCCGGCACGGTGACCCAGATCCTCGTTCAGGACGGTCAGCCGGTGGAATATGGCGAGCCGCTGATGGTCATCGAATAGCGGCACGGCGGGGATGTTCGAAAAGATCCTGATCGCCAATCGCGGGGAGATCGCCCTGCGGGTGCTGCGTGCCTGCAAGGAACTCGGCATCGCTTCCGTCGCGGTCCATTCCACCGCCGACGCCGAAGCGATGCATGTCCGCCTGGCCGATGAGAGCGTCTGCATCGGTCCGCCACCCTCGAGCGAGAGCTATCTCAACACCCCGTCGCTTCTTGCCGCCTGCGAGATCACCGGCGCCGACGCCGTTCATCCTGGCTATGGTTTCCTGTCCGAGAGCGCGCGGTTCGCCGATATCCTCGCGGCGCACAAGGTCACCTTCATCGGCCCCTCGGCCGAGCATATCCGAACGATGGGCGACAAGGTCGCCGCCAAGCAGGCCGCTGTCCGGCTGGGACTGCCGGTGGTTCCCGGCTCCGACGGCGCCGTCGCCGACGTCGAGACGGCCACGCGCGAGGCCGACCGGATCGGCTACCCGGTGCTCATCAAGGCCGCGGCAGGCGGTGGCGGCCGCGGCATGAAGGTCGCACATTCCGGCGAGGAGATCGCCGAGACCTTCGCGGCCGCCCGCGCCGAGGCGCGAGCCGCCTTCGGCGACGGCAGCGTCTATCTCGAGAAGTACCTCGCCAAGCCGCGGCACATCGAGATACAGGTGCTCGGCGACGGCCGGGGCAATGCCGTCCATCTTGGCGAGCGCGACTGCTCGCTGCAGCGCCGGCACCAGAAGGTCTGGGAGGAGACGCCCTCCCCGGCGCTCGATCCGAACACGCGCCAGCGAATGGGCGTGCTCGTCGCCGAGGCGATGCAGAAGCTCGGCTATGCCGGCGTCGGCACGGTCGAGTTCCTATTCGAGAAAGACGAGTTCTATTTCATCGAGATGAACACCCGGCTCCAGGTCGAGCACCCGGTGACGGAAGCGGTCACCGACATCGACCTCGTTCATGAGCAGATTAGGGTCGCCGCCGGCGAAGGCATGTCGGTGCGGCAGGAGGACAT
>CAZSXA010000061.1:0-11905 GCA_964611195.1 uncultured Bauldia sp. | reverse complement strand
GACGGCGTTCAGGTAGTCGTCGGTGACGCGGACAGAATTGTTCGAGTTCTGGCCCGAGACGGTGAGATAGGCCTCCGAGTCCCAGTCGGTGTTGAACACCGGGAACGTCATGTCGGTGAAGCCCTGGCGCGCGAACTGGATGACGCGCTGGATGTAATTCTCCGGCACCTGGCTCCGCTTCGCGGCCTTGATCTCGCGCTTGAGCGCCGGGTTCTTCGCCGGGTCGAAGCAGGCGTCGTTCTCGCCGTCGCAATTGACGCAGGCTTTCAGCACCGCCTTCAGATGCTGCGAGACGATCTTGGAGCCGGTGACGAGGGCAGCGACCTTCTGCTCCTCCTTCACCTTCCAGTTGATGTAGTCCTCGATGTCGGGGTGATCGATATCGACCACGACCATCTTCGCCGCGCGGCGGGTGGTGCCGCCGGACTTGATGGCCCCTGCGGCGCGGTCGCCGATCTTGAGGAAGCTCATCAGCCCCGACGACTTGCCGCCGCCGGAGAGCCGTTCGCCTTCACCGCGGAGCGAGGAGAAATTGGTGCCGGTGCCGGAGCCGTATTTGAACAGGCGCGCCTCGCGGACCCAGAGGTCCATGATGCCGCCTTCGTTGACGAGGTCGTCATTGATCGACTGGATGAAGCAGGCATGCGGTTGCGGCCGCTCATAGGCCGAGGTCGAAGCCATGACCTTGCCGGTCTCATGGTCGACATAGAAATGGCCCTGGCTCGGCCCGTCGATGCCATAGGCCCAGTGGAGACCGGTGTTGAACCATTGCGGTGAGTTCGGCGCCGCCTTCTGCGTCGCCAGCATGAAGCGGATCTCGTCATAGAAGGCGCGCGCGTCTTCCTCGGAAGTGAAGTAGCCGCCCTTCCAGCCCCAATAGGTCCAGCCGCCGGCGAGCCGGTCGAACACCTGCCGGGCGTCGGTCTCGCTGCCGGTACGTTCGTCCTCGGCCAGATCGGCGAGAGCATCTTCGTCGGGCACCGAGCGCCACAGCCAGGACGGGACGAGATTCTCCTCGACGCGCTTCAGCTTCTTCGGAACGCCGGCCTTGCGGAAATATTTCTGCGCAATGATGTCGGCAGCGACCTGACTCCACGCCTTCGGCACTTCGATATTGTCGAGCTTGAAGACCAGCGATCCGTCTGGATTGCGGATTTCGCTCTTGGTCGTCCGAAAGGCGACGCCGTCATAAGGAGAAGCGCCGGTCTTGGTGTATCGCCGTTCAATCCGCATTCGGTCGAAGCCCCCAATATGATGAGGGTGAACCACCTTAGGCCCACCCTGTTCTGTCTGAAATCCCTGCCGACAAAGCCGTCGACCGCTGCGGGAACGAAGCTACTAGATATAGCGTTTCGATCCCCTTAACGCCACTATTTATCTGGCCTGCCGCGCACGATTCTTCGATCGCCGGACGGCCAATCCGGACGCAAAAAGCCCAAACGTTTCAGTGATTTGCGCGCCCTGTTCGCACGCTACTCAGCACGAATTCTCAGCCTAAGGCGAGTCGCCGGTTAGTCAACCGCCGTCCGAACGTCATTCTACCGTCATCACCGATTTCCCGGGGATGCTCGATTCGACGGTTTGAGAGATTGACGCGGCGGCCGATTCCGATCAGCCGGCGGGCGTCCACGGATCGTAATCGCCGGTGACGCGAGGCCTTGAAGCGGGCGTCACGATCGAGCCCGGCGGCCGGTAGGCGAGGGCGGTGCCGGTCATGTTGGGCCGATGCGGCAGTTCCCATTCGCGCGGCGCGTAGTCCTCCTCCGACGGCGGAACGTCGGAGGTGTGGTGTAGCCAGGCGTTCCAGCCCGGCGGCACGTTCGAAGCTTCCACGATATCAGCATAGACCACCCAGCGGCGGTCATGGCGCCGGTGCTGGTAATAGCGATTGCCGGCCTCGTCGGTGCCGACGTGACGACCGCGGAGCCAGGTGTGGAACCGCGTGCCGATCGTCTGGCCGTGCCACCAGGTAAATATCTGCAGGAAGAACCGCTTCATCGCCGCCACAATATCTCGTGGCGGCGCCGGCACCAAGCCCGGATTAGAAGAAGCCGCGCCGCTGCCACCATCCGCCGCGGCGCTTCTGATCGGCAGGCTGCTCCTGCTCGGCTTCCTGATCCCCGTCCGCACGGGAAGCCGATTCGTCACCGCCATTTGCGTGCGTCTCGGGCTCGGCATCCTCGGATTCGGCGAAGGACTCCGGCTCGGGCTCCCGTTCGGGCATCGCCTCGGCCGACGCCTCGGCGCGCCGGCGTCGCGAGCGGGTGCTCCGCGCTGGAGCCTGGCTGTCCTCCGGGGCGTCTGCCGTCGGGGTGGTGTCGATTTCGGCGGCCGTTTGTTCGTCTTCCGAGGCCGGGACGACCGCGGAGAGCTCCTCCGCGATCTCGTAGGCGCGGGTCAGCGTGTCGCCTTCGCTGTCGCCGCTCTCCGCGGATTCGGCGGCGGCTTCCTCGGTCTGCTGCTGCTTCGCGCCACCGCGCTTGGAGCGTCGTCCGCCGCGACGGCCGCGGCGCCGGCGCTTCGGCTGCGAGTCATCGTCCTCGCCGCTGGTTTCAGCGGTTTCGATATTCTCGTCGTCGGGCTCACCAGCCTCGGACGCGCCGGCATCGGCGTCGGCCTCGGCGTCAGCTTCGGCCGGCTCGGCAATCCTCGCCTCGCCATTGTCGCTGCGCCGTCTGCGCCGCCGCCTCTTGCGCCGGCCCTGACCCTCGCCATCGGCGTGGCTCTCGATGTCCTCCGAACGATCGCCCGAGTCGGTATCGGCGTCGTCATCGTCATCATCATATTCCGGCTGAACCGATGTCGGCTGGATCGAGGGCGCCGATTCGATTGCCCGCGGCGAGACCGGATCGCCCTTCTCGATGACGAAGTGCATGGCGCTCGTCACCGACTCGTCGGCGACGACATTGATAAAGAGGCCGAAGCGCTGCTCGAGCTCGGAGATCGTCGCGCGCTTCTGATTGAGGATGTAGAGCGCGACGTTGGTCTTCGTCCGCACGTCGAGATTGTGGGTCACGCCCTTGAGGAGATGATCCTCGAGCGAGCGCAGCACATGGAGGGCGACCGATGCCGCCGACCGTACGTGACCCGTTCCCATGCAATGCGGGCAGACGTCGGTGGTGCTCTCAAGAACGCCGGTGCGGATGCGCTGGCGCGACATCTCCAGAAGGCCGAAATGCGAGATCCGGCCAACCTGGATGCGCGCGCGATCGTCCTTGAGGCAGTCCTTCATCTTGCGCTCGACGGAGCGGTTGTTGCGCCGCTCTTCCATGTCGATGAAGTCGATGACGATGAGGCCGGCAAGGTCGCGGAGGCGGAGCTGTCGCGCGACCTCCTCGGCCGCCTGGAGGTTGGTCTGAAGCGCGGTGTCCTCGATCGAATGCTCTCGCGTCGAGCGGCCCGAATTGACGTCGATCGAGACCAGGGCCTCGGTCTGGTTGATGACGATGTAGCCGCCGGCGGGCAACTGCACCTGCGGCGAGAACATCGCATCGAGCTGCGCCTCGACGCCGAACTTCGTGAACAGCGGCTGCGAGTCGCGGAAGGGCTGCACGTTCTTCGCATGGCTCGGCATGAGCATGCGCATGAAGTCCTTGGCCTCGCGGTAACCCTCGTCGCCGGCGACGAGAATCTCGCTGATGTCGCGGCCATAGAGATCGCGGATCGACCGTTTGATGAGGCTGCCTTCCTCATAGACGAGCGTCGGCGCGGTCGAGCGCAGCGTCAGTTCGCGGACGCTTTCCCACAGTCTCAGCAGATACTCGAAGTCGCGCTTCACCTCGGACTTGGTGCGGCTGGCGCCTGCGGTCCGGAGGATCACGCCCATACCCTCCGGCACTTCGAGATCGGAGGCGACTTCCTTCAGCCGCTTGCGATCCGCTGGATTGGTGATCTTGCGTGAGATGCCGCCGCCGCGCGCCGTGTTCGGCATCAGCACCGAATAGCGGCCGGCGAGCGAGAGATAGGTGGTGAGCGCCGCGCCCTTGTTGCCGCGCTCTTCCTTGACGACCTGCACCAGGATCACCTGGCGACGCCGGATGACCTCCTGAATCTTGTACTGGCGCGGCCGCGCCCGCTTGCGCTCGGGGACCTCTTCGAGGGCGTCGCCGGCGCCGACCGACTCGACCGATTCGCGCCGACGGCCGGACCCGGCCTCGTTGCCCTCGGCATCGTCGGAATCGGAATCGGATTCCTCTGCGGCCTCTGTCACCTCGTCGGCGCCATCCTCGTCGGACGCCTCCGCGTCCTCGTCGGCGGCGTCGGCCGCGCTATCGCGCGCCCGGGCTTCCGCCTCCTCGGCCTCGAGCAGGGCCTGACGGTCCGCAACGGGGATCTGGTAGTAGTCCGGGTGGATTTCCGAGAACGCCAGGAAGCCGTGGCGATTGCCGCCATACTCGACGAACGCCGCCTGCAGCGACGGCTCGATACGGGTTACCTTGGCGAGGTAAATGTTGCCGCGAAGCTGTTTGCGGTTGGCTGACTCAAAGTCGAAATCCTCGACGCGACTGCCGCGGACGACCACGACCCGGGTTTCCTCCGGGTGGGCCGCGTCGATAAGCATCTTGTTGGGCATAGATTGACCTTCCGCGATCGACCGTTCCGGGGCTGCGGATCACGAATGGAGTCCGCGCTCCCGGCCGCATAGCCGGATCGCAACTGTGGATGATTGGAGCAAACCGTGCCCGAGCTGACACCGCGCCATGTAGCCGCCACTGGGGCGCTGTCACGACTGGCCGATAACCGGGCAGGGAAAGGTTAGACTGGGTGACGACTGCAGGCATTGAAAGCTTGCCGCACTCCGTGGCCGGCGCACCGCCACACGTTTGAGAACTTCCACCCGAAACCAAAGGGGGATCGAGACGGATATCGTTGCCGCAATGGGCAGCTTCAAGCGCCACGGCGGTTTCCGCAAAGGGATTCGGGTCCTCGACTGGCTTCAATCTCTGTTGAGAAACAACAGGTTAGCTGAGGAAGGGCCCGGTGGCCGCTCGTCGCCTTGCAACGGCGTCTTTTAGGCGCATGGAGTCGCTCTTGCAAGCGCCCGCGTAGCGCTGTTCGGAGGTCGGAGCACTCATGGGATTCGGCAAGGTTCGGTTAACCAATCGATTGCCATGGTCTACTATTCACCTCGCTGAGCTTAGCGCAGCCGATCGTCTGGGGACTTCGTGCTCACCGGCCAACTCCGAGCAGCGTGCTGGCGCGTCTGCACCGCCCTTGCCCTTGCGGCGCTTGCCGTCGGGGTGGGGTGGCCGGTCGTCGCTCAGATAGACCCACCCAACGTCGTCACCGAGATGCGCGTCGTCGGTGACGACACGCGAACGCGCTTCATTGCCGACCTGACGACAGAGGTCGATGTCGAGGTCTTCGCGCTGGCCGATCCGAACCGCGTCGTCATCGACATGCCGGAGGTTCATTTCGAGGTCGATCCGGCTCTCGGCTCAGAGGGCTTTGCGCTGATTACCGCCTATCGGTTTGGCCTCATTTCGCGCGGTCAGTCGCGGATTGTCCTCGACGTCGCCGAACCTGTCGCCGTCGCCGACAGCTTCGTGATTCCGGCAGTTCCCGGTCAGCCTGCGAGGCTCGTCATCGACCTCGTGCCGACGAGCCTCGATGCTTTTCGCGCCGCAGCGCTCGACTACCAGTCGATCGCGCCCGAGACCGACCCGGTCCCACTTGGCGATTCCGACGATGGTCAACTGACGATCGTCCTCGATCCCGGGCATGGCGGCGTCGATCCGGGGGCGGTGAGGGGCGACGTTCTGGAGAAGGACATCGTCCTCGACTTCGCGCTCGAGCTCGCTCGCCAGCTGGAGGCGGTCGGGCGCTACGAGGTCATCCTGACGCGCGAGGACGACAGCTTCCTTTCGCTCAATGAGCGCGTCGAGTTTGCCCGCCAGCGCCGCGCCGACATCTTCATCTCGCTCCACGCCGATACGTTTCCGGGCTCGTCGGCGGTACGCGGCACGGCGATCTACACCGTGTCGGAGCGCGCTTCGAATCAGATGGTCGCCGAGATTGCGGCCCGGGAGAATCAGTCGGACATCCTGGCCGGCATGAACATCCACGACGCGCCCGGCGAAGTGGCCGATATCCTGATCGACCTTGCTCGCCGCGAGACAAAGAACTTCTCCGTCCTGCTCGCCCGAGGCCTTCTGGACGAGCTGGATGCGGCTACGCGCCTCACAAACAACCCGCATCAGGAAGCCGGTTTCGTCGTCCTTATGGCGCCGGACGTTCCATCCGTGCTTGTCGAGCTGGGTTTCCTGTCGAACCCCGAGGATCAGCGGATTCTGCAGACCCAGGCCTGGCGGGAAGAGACGGCGGCAGCGATGGTCGAGGGGATCGCAGCCTTTTTCGCCACCCGGGTTGCCGGCAGCGCCCTTCGCTAGCCAGATTAGCCGAGGCCGATCACGGCAGTTTGCGGCTTGGCGGCGTCATTTCAACGCCCTATTTGAGGTCAAGAACACGGTTTGTCCGGCGTTGACCCGGGTCCACAAAAGGTGATGTGACAGATGGCCCGGCAAATGGAAGAGTGGGTCCCGGTAGCAGTGGTGGGGCCGAACGCGCCCGCCGCGAGCAGAATCGCCCCTTTCGGCGCTCGTCGTCGTGGCGATTTCCTGAACTGAATCAGAGATGTTTCTTCGTGTCCTTGGATACTTGTTTGGGATCGGGGCTGTGTTTTTCCTAGCGCTCGCCGCCGCAGCCGCTTGGTTCGTCTCCGACATTTCCTCGGATGTGCCGAGCTATGACGTGCTGGAGGAGTGGTCACCTCCGATCATGACCCGCGTCTATGCCTCGGACGGCCAACTGCTCGACGAGCTGGCGCGCGAGCGACGCACCTATCTGCCGATCGAATCGATCCCGCAGCGCCTGATTGCCGCCGTGCTCTCCGCGGAGGACAAGAATTTCTACTCCCATTCGGGGCTCGATTATTACGGCATCGCCCGCGCCGCGCTCGACAACGTCCAGTCGTTCCTGTCGGGCGGTGGCATCGCCGGCGGTGCTTCGACGATCACCCAGCAGGTCGCCAAGAACTTCCTGCTGACCGCCGATCAGACCTGGGATCGGAAGGTGAAGGAGATGATCCTCGCCCTGCGCATCGAGACGGCCTTCACCAAGGACGAGATCCTGGAGCTCTATCTGAACTCGAACGAGTTCGGCCTGCGCTCCTTCGGCGTCGCGTCGGCGGCGCTCATCTATTTCAACAAGGCGGTCCACGAACTCACCATTGCCGAATGCGCCTATCTCGCGGCTCTGCTTCGCAGCCCGCCGCTCTATCATCCGTTCCGCTACACCGACCGCGCCATCGAACGGCGCAATTGGGTGATCGACCGCATGGTCGAGAACGGCTACGTCACCGCCGCCGAAGGCGAGGCGGCCAAGGCAGAGGACCTCGGCGTGGTTGTCCAATCGGACAATCCGGACGTCTTCGCCGAGGAGTATATCGACCCGACCTATGAGGATTTCCTCCGCGAGAACTACGGCGACGTGATTGCCTCGCTCGGCGGCATCCCGACCCGGACCGCCGACTATTTCGCCGAGGAGGTCCGCCGCGAACTCCTCGCAATGTATGGCGAGGAGATGGTCTATGAGGGCGGGCTGACGGTGCGCACCTCGCTTGATCCCGACATGCAGATCGCGGCGCGGCGCGTCCTGATGGACGCGCTCATCGAATACGACGAAGCGCAGGGCTGGCGCGGGCCGGTGACCACGGTCGAGATCGGCGACGATTGGGGTATCCCGCTGGGCGAGGTGAGCGGCCTCGGCGACGTCTTCGAATGGGACCTTGCCGTCGTACTCGAGACATCGGGCGGCGAGGCCTCGATCGGGCTTCAGCCAGAGCGCGATCCGGCCGGCGGCATCCGGCCGGAACGCGAGACCGGCGTCATCCCGGCCTCCGGCAGCAGCTGGGCCGGCAACCCGCTTTCCGTGGGCGACGTCGTCTTTGTCGAGGAAACCTCGGAGGGCTCCTATCGCCTTCGTCAGGAGCCCGAGGTGAACGGCTCGCTGGTCGCGATGAACCCGACGACCGGACGCGTGCTGGCGATGGTCGGCGGCTTCAGCTTCTCCTCCAGCCAGTTCAACCGGGCGACGCAGGCGCTCCGCCAGCCGGGTTCCTCGTTCAAGCCGTTCGTCTACGCGGCCGCGCTCGATAATGGCTACACGCCGTCATCGGTGGTCATGGATGCGCCGGTCGAGATCGTTCAGGAGGGCACCGGCGAGGTCTGGCGCCCACAGAATTACTCCAACCGCTATTACGGCCCGTCGACACTCCGCGTCGGCATCGAACAGTCGCGGAACGTGATGACCGTGCGCCTTGCCCAGGACATGGGCATGCCGCTGGTCGCCGAGTATGCCGAACGCTTCGGCGTCTATGACGACATGCTGCCGGTGCTGTCGATGGCGCTCGGTTCCGGCGAGACCACCGTGATGCGCATGGTGTCGGCCTATTCCGTGCTCGCCAATGGCGGCCGCGCGGTGACGCCGACGCTTATCGACCGCGTGCAGGATCGAAATGGCGAGACCATCTTCCAGCACGAGGAGCGATCCTGCGCAGGCTGCGAGGCCGCCAGCTGGAACGGTCAGGAGGAGCCTGTCATCCAGGACAATCGTGACCAGGTGCTTGACCCGATGACCGCCTACCAGATCACCTCGATGCTGGAGGGCGTGGTGCAGCGCAGCACCGCGACGGTCGTTCGCTCGGTCGATCGTCCGATCGCCGGCAAGACCGGAACCACCAACGACTATCACGACGCCTGGTTCGTCGGTTATTCGCCTGACCTCGTGGTCGGCGTCTTCATCGGTTACGACACGCCGCGCAACCTGGGCGGTGGTGGCACCACCGGTGGCGAGCTTGCCGCGCCGGTGTTCACCGACTTCATGTCCGTGGCGCTTTCCGATTCGCCGCCTATCCCGTTCGCGGTGCCGCCGGGCATGCAGCTGATCCCGATCGATCGCGCCACCGGGCTTCGCGTCGCCGGCGGCGGACAGGGGACGATCCTCGAGGCGTTCCGGCCGGGCACCTCGCCGCCGAGCGACTATTCGATCATCGGCTTCGTCGACGCGCTCGGCCAGCCGCTCGTGGTCGACCCCAATGCCGACCGCGCGGTGATCCTCGGCCAGGGCGGGCTCTACTAGCCCGTCCAATTGACAGGCGATCCGGCGTGCCTATCTTCCGCCGCCATCGCAGCGACGATGACCGTCGTTCCGTAGAGTTGGTGGAGCCGGAATGGGCGCAGAGACTCAGGCAATCGTCGACCAGATCAAGCAGGCGACCGACCTGCTGAGGAGGCATCTTTGACTGGGATGCAGCCAACGCCCGCCTCGCCGAACTGAACGCCAAGGCCGAAGATCCGTCCATCTGGGACGATCCGGAGAACGCCCAGTCGCTGATGCGCGAGCGCCAGCGTCTCGCCGATCAGATCGAGGCGGTGTCGCGCCTCGATCAGGAACTCAACGATCAGGTCGAACTCATCGAACTCGCCGAGGCGGAGGGCGACGAAGCCGTCGCCGCCGAAGCCGAGCAGCGCCTGCGCTCGCTTCTCGCCACGTCGGAGCGCCGCCAGATCGAATCGATGCTTTCCGGCGAGGCCGACGCCAACGACACCTTCGTCGAGATCCACGCCGGCGCCGGCGGCACGGAGAGCCAGGACTGGGCCGAGATGCTGCTGCGCATGTATGTGCGCTGGGCCGAGCAGCACGGCTACAAGGTCGAGTATCTCGAACAGGCGGACGGCGAAGAGGCCGGCATCAAGCGGGCGACGATCCTCGTCAAGGGCGACAACGCCTATGGCTGGCTGAAGACCGAATCCGGCGTCCACCGGCTTGTTCGGATCTCGCCTTTCGATTCCGCCGCGCGGCGCCACACCTCGTTTGCCTCGGTCGGCGTCTTCCCGGTCGTCGACGATACGATCGACATCGAGATCAATCCGTCGGACGTCCGCACCGATACCTATCGCGCCTCCGGCGCCGGCGGCCAGCACATCAACACCACCGATTCCGCGGTGCGGCTGACGCACATCCCCACCGGCATCCAGGTCGCCTGCCAGAGCGAGCGCTCGCAGCACAAGAATCGCGACACCGCATGGACGATGCTGAAGGCCCGGCTCTACGAGCTCGAACTGGAGAAACGCGAGGAGGCCGCGATGGCCGAAGCGTCGAGCAAGACCGAGATCGGCTGGGGCCACCAGATTCGGTCTTATATCCTGCAGCCCTATCAGCTGGTGAAGGACTTGCGGACGAACGTCGAGAACACCAATCCGACGGCCGTGCTCGGTGGCGATCTCGACGCGTTTCTGGAAGCAGCGCTCGCCGAACGTGTCGGCGCGAAGGCGGGAGCGACTTCGGACGCCTAAAGGAACCCGGCGATCTCCTGCCCGGTCATCAGATAGGGGAAGGGGTCGGTCGTCCGCCCGTCGCGCAGGATCTCGTAGTGAAGATGCGGGCCGGTGCTTCGCCCGGTGCTACCGGCGCGACCGACCGCCGTGCCCGCCTGCACCTGCTGTCCAACGCTGACCGAGATCCGCGACAGGTGGGCGTAGGCTGTGATGATGCCGTTGCCGTGGTCGATCTCGACCATGTTGCCATAGCCGCCATTGACGCCGGCGGTCACCACCACGCCCGACCCGGTGGAGCGAACGGTCGTGCCGAGGGCGGCGCGAAGATCGATGCCGGTATGCATCGCCGACGTCCCGAGGAACGGATCGGTGCGCCGGCCGTAATTGCTGGTCACGTCGATGACGGCGAGCGGCGCGCCGAGCGGCAGTTCGCGCGCGAAGCTCTGCAGCCGTGAAAAGGCGTGGAGCTCTTCTTCCAGCGAGACGAAATCGACCGATGCGAGCACAAGCGGACCGCCAATGCCCGATTCCGCCATCTCGCCGAAGCCAAGCGATTCGAGTGCTTCGGAGAGGGCCTCCGACCGCTCGATAACTTCTTCGGCCAACGTTTCGAGCGCTTCGTTTTGGCTGGTTTCGAGCCAGTCCGCCGCGGCGGCTACGGCCATCATCGCTTCCGCCGGAGACACGCCGGCGTTCTGATCGAACGCAGGCGCTTCCTCCTCCACCGGTCCGCCGACCCCGTCCGGTTCGGTGATGCCCTGGCGCAGCGGGTGGGCGACCGGCACCGGCGCCAGCATCGGCAGCACGTCGATGCCGGCGGCCACCGCCTCGGTCGCGAGGCCGGTCAGGCGCTGCTGGCGTTCGATGAGGGAATCCTGTCGGTCGACGAGCTGCGCCAGCTGCGTGTTCATCTGCTCGCGCTCGACGAGGTGGCGGCTCACCATCGCCTCCATCTCGCGATGAAGCTCGGCAATCTCGGACTCGTATTGCTGCCGGAGCTGATCCTGCTCCGCCGCGGAGGCAACGGCGAAGTCACCCTTGAAGACGGTGTAGGCCCCTGCGGTCAGACCGCCCGCTGCGACCAGGATCGCAGCAACCGCCGCCGATATGACGGCGCCGGGCCGCACCGCGAAAGAGCGGACCTTGTCGCCTCTTGCGACGATGACCTGATGGGGACCCAATTTTCTGGCGCGGCGTGCGCCGGAGATACTGCGTGCTCGACTCATATGACCGGGACGGGGGGTGTGAACTCCGGATGCCAGTCATTAGAGACGGTTAAGGTTAATGATCCCTTGTCGGCGTTCGATATCGAACGCTGGCGCTAGCCGCTGTCCTTGATGGCGCCGAGCACCTCTTCGGCGTGACCTTCGACCTTCACCTTCGGCCAGATGCGCGCGACCTTGCCGTCCGGGCCGATAAGGAAGGTGGCGCGATTCACACCCATATATTCGCGGCCATAGCGGTTTTTCTTCACCCACACGCCGTAGGCCTCTGCGACTTCCTTCTCGGTGTCCGCCGCGAGCTGCACGGTGAGCGGCGCCGACGGCCGCGACTACCTCGACTGCTTC
>CAZSXA010000060.1:0-12010 GCA_964611195.1 uncultured Bauldia sp. | reverse complement strand
CTCACCACGAGCAATGTCGACTTCATCAATCCGGACGCCTCGACCGGTAGCTGGACCGGCATGTCGACCTGGAACCTCGCCTGGGCGCTGACGGCCGGCGTCGGCTTCGAGGTCGCTCCGAATGTCGTGATCGACGCCAACTATCGCTACGTCCATCTCGGCGATGCGATGGCGATGACCTCGCTCGGCGGTGGCACGCCGATCCTCTACGAAAACATCGCCGCGCACGAAGTGCGTGTCGGTCTTCGCGTCGGCGCCTGGTAGGCAACGGCGCAGCACGAGAAGCAAGGGGCGGCCGCCGGCACGGCGCGCCGCCCTCTTACCAAGCGTCCCACAGCTCGCGCGCTGCGTGCGCCGGGCATAGGTGAGAGTGAAGCGATGACCGAGCGCACAGCCAGTGATTGGCACCACCCCACTCGTCTGGAACCTCTTCCGCAACCCGCGCCGTTCTGGAAGCGTCCCGCGGCGCTGCTCGTGCTCGCTGTGGTAATGATCGCCGCCGCGGCCGCCGGCTATTTCGTGCTCGGTGGCGGCGACGATCCGGCACCGGCGGTCGACGGCCGCTCGGTGATCGACGAAGCCGACGGCGCCCAGTTCATCGGCCTCTAGGCTGAACATGGGATGCGGCGCTCCGGCCCGCGTCCTTGTCGGCTATTCGGAAGACCGATCCCGCTGCCACGGCCAGCGCCCCTGGATTTCGAGTTCCAGCGCGAAGCTCAAGACGATCCGGATCAGGACGATCACGGCAAGCACGGCAAGATTGGTGAGGTTCGGCCCGACGGCGATCGTCTCGATGATGTCGGCCGCGACGAGAAACTCCAGGCCGAGCAGAATGGACGTCGCCAGCGAGACGCGAGCAGCATGAACGGCATCCTTAGCTAGTTCGCGGCCGCTTAGCCGTTTCACCAGTTGGTAGAGCGCGACCATGCCACCGGCGACAAGAATCATGACGCCGATCGCTTCGGCGCCGAGCGACACCCATTCCAGCGTCGTGTCGAACCACTCGGGACTGATGAAATCGCTGCCGTCTTCCTCGCCCATTCCCGCCCCCAGGCTGGCCGCGACTATGCGCGAGCCGCCGGGGGCAGGCAATGGCAGGACGGCCTAACCTGCCGGCGGCGGCGCGCCGTTCGGGCCGGCAGGGACTCCCGGGCCCCCGGGTGCACCGGGTCCGCCGAGGCCGCTCGATACGGCGCTTGCGTCGACGCCGATGATCAGCGCCGCGACCATGCCTGTGTTGCCCTCGCCCATCGTCGCGACCGAGGTCTGTCCGGCTTGGTTGGCGATGCCGTCATTGACGTTGAACGTCGCTCGCTGGGCGTCGCGGGCATATGCCACGACTGTGGCGTAGACGTCATTGTTGACGTCTTCGGGGAAGAACAACTGCCCGGTGAGCACGTTGGTCTCGTCGAGGAAGACCTTGAAGTGGATGTGCGTGGTGCGTCCCGGATACCAGCCGGGATAGACCGTCTCGAATTCGGCGATGCCGTTGGCGTCCGCGAACTGCGTGCCGCGGAGGAAGGTCTCGCCCTGGGTGTTCTCGCCGTCGGTCTGGTTGGCGTAACCGGAGTAAAGGCCCGACGCGTCGCAGTGCCAGATGTCGACGCGTGCGCCTTCGAATGGCTGGCACGCGGTATCGACAACCTGCATTCGCACAAGCAGCGGCAGGCCGGGCTTGCCCTCGGTGATGTCGCGGCGCACCAGTGTCGGGTCGAAATAGTAGGGGCCCTCCGTCACTTCCGGCACCAGCACGCAGGCGTCAGCGCCGGGAACGAGGAGATCGGCCGCAGCCGATTGGGCGAAGATACGCTGCGGCAGCATGGCTGCGCCGGCAGCGGTGAGGGCGATGATCTTGATCGCCGAGCGGCGAGAGGGAAGAGAAGCGTTCATATCGGGGTCTCCGGCTTGGGAAGGGGGACCGGAAGACGAGCTACGCCGGCGGACGCGCAGCCGGTAGTTAAATCGCTGTAATCTGTGTCCCGAAATGTTTCAGCCGCGTTGTTGGCGCTGTCTCAGTCGACGTAGCCAGGGCCGCGGAAGCGCATGCGCAGATTGATCGCGCCGTAGATCACCTTCGACAGGCGCTCGACGCTGGGCGGCATCCCCGGCCGCCAGATGTCGAGGAGCAGCGCAGTGCGCGGCCGATCGGAGTGGTTAACCGCCTCATGGGGCACGGTGTCGTCCCACAGCAGATACTCGCCGTCGCTGAAGCTGTAGTCGACGCCGTTGATCGTCAGGACAGCAGCCGGGCTGCCATCCGGCATCTTCGGGACATCGAGGCCGAGATGGAACCGGAGGACGCCGGGAAACGGTCCGGTGTGAACCGGGATGTGCTTGTGCGGGCCGAGGAAGGAAACCGTTGCCGACTTCACCTCGGGGCATTCCTTGACGAGTCGCGTCAGGGTCGGGAGACGATCCATGTTGGACTGGAGGTCGATGCCGTAGCCACGGACGACCATCATTCGCCATTCGACTCCATCGGCCGTGGCAACCCGCCTCTGTCCCGGAACAACCGTCTCGAGACGCGGCGCCGCGGCGATCTTGGCCTCGATCACCTCGTCGCGCATTGCCTCCCATTGGTCGACGAACTTGCGGTAGTTCGGGAAGTGCTCCTCGGGGTCGAGAACGTCGGGCATTTCCATTCGCTTCTCGTAGAAGCGACGCACCGCGTCCTTGTAGGAGTGATAGGAATTCATCGCCATGACGGCTCCTGAAGGCTGCTCTTGGCAGGTAAGGCCTTGGGATTACACCATTTCATGCGCGATCGGTAGGTCCGGCCATGCTTCGAGTCGTCGCTACTCTTCATCTGCGTGAGCCGGCTTCTTTGCCTCGGTGATCGGGGTCTGCTCGGCCTCCGATGTCGGCTGCTGGGTGAACCCGGAAACGTCGGTCATCGCCTCCGAATCCGAGGTAATCTCGACCGGGCTCTGCGCATAGGCCGTCAGAAGCTCGGCCAGCGAGCGCAGCGCGTGGAGATGCGTGCGCTCGTAGCCGTGCGAGGAATCGACGCCGAACGTGATGAGCGCCGTGCGAACATCGGCGCCGGCTTCGAGGGCGCTCGCCGAGTCCGACCGATAGTGGCGGAAGACGTCCTTCTGGAAGCGGATGTCATGCAGACGGCAGAGTTCGACCAGCTTCTTGGTGAGGTGGTAGTCGAACGGGCCGGTCTGGTCGGCCATGGCTACGGTCACGCCGAACTCGTCGGAATTCTGTTCCGGCGCCACCGTGCCGTTGTCGACGGCGACCATCGAGGCGACTTCCGGCTTCAGGATCGAGGAGGCGCCGACACCCACCTCCTCGGCGACGGTGAAGAGAAAATGGACGTCGACGGGGGTCTCGACCTTTTCGTCCTGCATCGCCTTCAGCGCCGCCAGCATCACCGCGACGCCGGCCTTGTTGTCGAGATGGCGCGAGATGATGAAGCCGTTCTCCAGCGTCTCCGGCATCGGATCGATGGCGACGATGTCGCCGACGTCTATGCCGAGACGCTCCAGATCCGCCCGGTCGCGGGCGAGCGCATCGATGCGCATCTCAACGTTCGGCCAGCCGACCGGCATCGTGTCGACTTCGTCATTGTAGGTGTGGCCGGACGCCTTCAGCGGCAGGATCGTGCCGCGATAACCGCCCTTCTCGGCAAAGACCGTGGCGCGGGCACCCTCGGCGAAGCGCGCCGACCAGTGGCCGATCGGCACAAGCGCAGCACGGCCGTTCGACTTCAGCGCCTTCACCTGCGCGCCGAGCGTATCGAGATGGGAGACGACGGCACGCGCGCCGCGCGGGAATCGGCCGGGCCGGATCGCCCGGATGGCGCCGCGGCGGGTCAGCTCGACCTCAAGGCCGAGGCGTTCGATTTCCTGCGTGACAAGGCGCGCGACAGGGTCGGTGTAGCCGGTCGGGCTCGGCACCTCGAGAAGCCGCTTCAGCTGGTCGAGAAGGTAGTCGGAATCTATGGCGAGTCGGGTCATCGGACGTGGCTCAGACCGGGTTGATCGAGCGCGACCTGACGCGCCCCGGCCGGAAGGGATAACGGAAACAGGAGATCGATGAAACGTTCGGCTGTCGGTTGGGGCTCGTGATTGGCGAGGCCCGGCCGCTCGTTCGCCTCGATGAATGCGTATTCCGGCCCGCGCGGCGACGGGACCATGAGGTCGACGCCGACGACGGGGATCTCGATCGCCCGCGCGACCTTGATCGCCGTGTCGACCAGGAGCGGATGCACGGTGTCGGTGACGTCGTGGATGGTCCCGCCGGTGTGCAGATTGGCGGTGCGACGGACACGGATCGACTCGTTCTTCGGCGGCACGTCGTCGAAGCCATAGCCGGCCTCGGCGAGGGTGCGTTCCGTTTCCTCGTCGAGCGGAATGCGGGATTCGCCGCCGGTGGCTGCGGCACGGCGGCGGCTCTGCGCCTCGATGAGGGCGCGGAGCGTGCGGCGGCCATCGCCGACGACGGCTGCCGGCATGCGAACGGCGGCGGCGATGACGCGGTAGTTGATGACAACCAGGCGCAGGTCGTCGCCCTCGACCTGCTGTTCGATCACCACCTCATCGGAAAGCGTGCGTGCCACCTCGACCGCGGCGGCGATGCCTTCCATCGTGGAGACGCCGACGGCGACGCCGCGTCCCTGCTCGCCGCGCACCGGCTTGACGATGACCTTGCCGTGGCGCTCGAGGAATCCGCCCACCTCGTCCTCGCCGGCATCGGCCGAGAGCTGTTCGGGGACCTTGATGCCAGCCGCCGCGGCGATGCGGTGCGTGACGATCTTGTCGTCGCAGATCGACATCGCCAGGGCCGAGGTCATCTCCGAAAGGCTTTCGCGACAGCGGATCGAGCGGCCGCCGAAAGAGAGGCGGAAGAAGCCGCGCTCGGCGTCGATCACCGTCGCGTCGATGCCGCGCCGCCGCGCTTCCTTGACGATGATCTCGGCATAGGGGTTCAGCCCCTCGTCGAGTTCCGGGCCGGTGAACAGCGTCTCGTTGATCGGGTTCTTGCGCTTGATGGTGAAGAACGGGACGCGCTTGAAACCGATCTTCTCGTAAAGCGCGATCGCCTGCTCGTTATCGTGCAACACCGAAAGGTCGAGATACGCAGCTGCCCGAGCCGCGAAATACTCGCAGAGGCGGCGGACGAGGGCCTCGCCGACGCCGGGCTGACGCGCCTGCGGATCGACGGCGAGGCACCACAACGAGGCGCCGTGCTCGGGATCGTTGAAGGCACGGGCATGGTCGACGCCGGTGATCGTTCCGAGAATGACGCCGGTCACCTCATCCTCGGCGACGAAATAGCTGATCGCGCGGGCGTCGCGCTGGTTCCAGAAGAAGTCGGGATCGACCGGCACCATGCCGCGGGCGGCGTAGATGCGATTGATCGCCTCGGCGTCATCGCGCGACGTCAGGCGGCGGATGAAGAAGCCGACCGGCGCTTTCCGCGACGGGCGATAGGTGCCGAGATTGAGCCGGAACGTATGCGATGGATCGAGGAATAGATCCTGCGGCGCGTTGGCGAGAAGGACGTGCGGATCGCGGACGTAGAAGGCGATGTCGCGCCGCTCGGGCAACTCCTGACGAAGCGCGGCGACAAGGTCGCCCGGATCGCTGAAGGTCTGGGCGAAGAGAAGCCGCCCCCAGCCGCAGTCGAGGGCATAGTTCGAACGGACCTCCGATTCGCCGCTTTCCTGGTCGATCGGCGGCTTCAGGCTTTCCTCGCGCATGCGTCTCAGCCGATGGGTGTTGGCCTCGCGGGGCGGGGCGTCCTTCGTCGCGGTGCGGGTCGGTGCGTCGTCGCGCTGCTTGGAATCCGCCATATCGTGCTCAGATCCGATTGGTCTGGAGCCACAGTTCGAGCAGCGCCACCTGCCACAGCTCGGACCCGCGGAGCGGGGTGATATGATCGGCCGGGTTGGCGAAGAGCTGTTCGAGATAGTCCTTGCGGAACAGCCCGCGCTCGCGCGCCTTCTGGCTGGTGAGCGCGTCGCGCACCATCTCCAGATACGGCCCTGAGATGTACTTCAGCTGCGGCACCGGGAAGTAGCCCTTCTTCCGGTCGATGACCTCGCTCGGAACAACCAGCCTCGCGGCATCTTTGAGCACGCCCTTGCCGCCGCTCGCAAGCTTGAGGTCGGGCGGGATCGTTGCGGCGAGCTCGACCAGTTCGTGGTCGAGGAACGGAACCCGCGCCTCGAGACCCCATGCCATCGTCATGTTGTCGACGCGCTTCACCGGATCGTCGACGAGCATCACATGCGAGTCGAGCCGGAGCGCGCGGTCGACCGGTGTCGCCGCGTTCGGCGCCATCAGTCGTTCAGCGACGAGATCGCGCGAGACGTCGGTGTCCGGCATCCATCCGTCACCGAGTTGCCGGCGGAGCGTCTCGTTGGTGCGGTCGAAGAAGACCCTGGCGTAGTCGGAGACGACGTCGTTCGAGGCGGCAAGCGGCGGGTACCAGTGGTAGCCGCCGAAGACCTCGTCGGCGCCCTGTCCCGACTGCACCACCTTGATGTGCTTCGCGACCTCGCGGGAGAGCAGAAAGAAGCCGATGTTGTCGTAGGAGACCATCGGCTCCGACATCGCCGCGATCGTGTCGGGGAGGGCGCCGATGAGGTTTTCCGACGGCACGAAGATCTTGTGGTGATCGGTGTCGAAGGTCCTGGCGATAAGGTCGGAGTAGACGAACTCGTCGCCCTTCTCCTCGTTCGCCTCCTCGAAGCCGATCGAGAAGGTCTTGAGGCCCGTCTGGCCTTCTTCCGCGAGCAGGCCGACAATGAGGCTGGAGTCGACGCCACCGGAGAGCAGAACGCCCACCGGCACGTCCGCGACCATGCGCCGGCGGACGGCGGTGCGGAGTGCCTCGAGGACACGGTCGCGCCAGTCGTCCGCCGTGAGACCGGAATCGGCTGCACGGCGTTCATAGGGCGGCTGCCAGTAGACACGGTCGGTGATCGTTCCGTCCGGAGTGACGCGGCGGGTCGTTGCAGGCGGCAGCTTCCGGACGCCCTTCAGGATCGTCCGCGGCGGCGGCACGACGGCGTGGAAGGTCATGTAGTTGTGGAGCGCTTCGCGGTCGATCTCGGTGTCGATGCCGCCGCTCCTCAGGAGCGCCGGCAGCGAGGAGGCAAAGCGGAGCGCGTTCTCCGTCTCGGCGTAGTAGAGCGGCTTGATGCCGAAGCGATCGCGCGCGAGCACAAGGGTGCCGCTCTCGCGCTCGACAAGGGCAAAGGCGAACATGCCGTGGAAGCGCTCGACGCAGGCCTCGCCCCACGCGTGGTAGGCCTTCAGCACAACTTCGGTGTCGCCGGTGGAGAAGAAGCTGTAGCCCTTCGCCTCGAGATCGGCCCGCAGTTCCGGGTAGTTGTAGATGCAGCCGTTGAACACGATCGACAGGCCAAGCGCTGCGTCGTGCATCGGCTGGCCGGCCTTGTTGGAAAGGTCGATGATCTTGAGGCGGCGGTGACCGAGCGCGACCGATCCTTGCGCGAATAGGCCGGCGCCATCAGGTCCGCGCGGCGCCAGAGCCTCGGTCATGCGGGCCACGGCCGCGACATCGGCAAGGCCGCGGTCGGTCCTCATTTCACCGGCTATTCCGCACATGCGAGCCGCTACTCCGGGTCTTGAGTCGGCCGGCGGCGGGAGAATCAGCCGGCACAATGAAAAACGGCGCGGACAGCAGGTCCGCGCCAACCGCGCCAAGGTAGGCAATCAACGTCGGAATGCCAACCGGGTGGGGCGGGAACCGGCGCGCATCCGGCCCGCATGGTGGTGGGTGCGATACGACGGTCGGTTGTCGGTCGGCTGACTCGGAGCGGCGCCATGATCGACGTTTGTTTCCGAGCTGTTCCCCGAACGTGTTCCCATCCCTTAACGCGACGCGCGGGGTTTGTCTCAATGTCGGAAACGGGTTGGCTACTTCCGCGTGCGTTGGCTCGCGACCGGCGGCCGACCAGAGCCGATCGAGGGCAATGCTACGTTGCCGGGGAACCCGACTGGGGAGTTGGGAGTTGTGACCCCGACCGCATGTTCGCGATCGACGTGAAGGCGCAAAGCGCGACGGGAGAGGCAGCTACATGGATGTGATTCGCATCGTCCTTTCGGTCCTGATCCCACCCCTCGGTGTGTTTCTGCAGGTGGGCATCGGGGCTCAGTTCTGGATCAATGTCCTTCTGACGCTCCTGGGCTACATACCGGGTGTGATTCACGCGATCTGGGTCATTACCTCGCGATAGCCCTCGCCGGCCTTCCCGGTCGACGGAGACCCTCGCGGCCGAGCTCCCGGGGCGGTCAGGATGTCGTTCTTCCCATCGCGCCCCCGACCGGGGTGTTGCGGTTTCCCAGATTTCCTGTAAGCCAGCGCGCGGGACACCCCTCCCCAACGAGGGGCGACTATCTGTGAGGATAGAATGACAGAGACAGCCAAACCGGCCAGACGGCCGGCCAATCCGAATTTCTCTTCAGGCCCGTGCACGAAACATCCCGGCTGGTCGCTCGACCAGCTGTCGGGAGCGCCGTTCGGCCGTTCGCATCGCTCCGGCGTCGCCAAGGCGAAGCTCAAGGAAGCGATCGATCTTTCGCGGGAAGTGCTGCAGGTGCCGGACGATTATCTCGTCGGTATCGTCCCGGCGTCGGACACCGGCGCGGTCGAGATGGCGATGTGGACGCTGCTCGGTCCGCGCGGTCTCACCGTGCTCTTCTGGGAATCCTTTTCCAAGGGCTGGGCCGTCGACGCCGAGAACCAGCTCAAGCTCCCCGAGACGCGGATCCTCGAGGCCGATTACGGGGTGCTGCCCGACCTTTCCTCGGTCGATTTCAGCCACGACGTCGTCTTTCCCTGGAACGGCACGACATCCGGCGTCCGCGTTCCGAATGGCGACTGGATACCCGCCGACCGCGAAGGCCTGACCATCTGCGACGCGACCTCGGCCGCTTTCGCCCAGCGGCTTCCCTGGGACAAGCTCGATGCCACCACCTTCTCCTGGCAGAAGGTGATGGGCAGTGAGGCGGCGCACGGCATCCTCATCCTTTCGCCGCGCGCTGTGGAGCGGCTCACGACGCACACGCCGCCATGGCCGGTGCCAAAGATTTTGCGCCTCACCTCGAAAGGCAAGCTGATCGAAGGCGTCTTCAAGGGCGAGACCATCAACACGCCTTCGATGCTGGCGGTTGAGGACTATCTCGACGCGCTCAAATGGGCGCAGTCGATCGGCGGCCTTGACGGCATGATCGCGCGCGCCGACGCCAACACCAAGGTGCTGACAGACTGGGTCGGACGGACGCCCTGGGTCGACTTCCTCGCCGTCGATCCGGCGACGCGGTCGAACACTTCGGTGTGCCTGTCGATCGTCGATCCCGACGTTGTCGCGGCCGACGCGGTGGAGAGTGTTGCCAAGGGCATCGTCAAGCGGCTCGATGCCGAGGGCGTCGCCTATGACATCGGCTCCTATCGCGACGCCCCCGCGGGGCTTCGGGTTTGGGCTGGCGGCACGGTGGAAGCCTCGGATCTGGACGCGCTTACCGACTGGCTCGACTGGGCGTTCGCGACCGAGAAATCGGCAGTAATGGCCGCGGCCTGACCCACGCGGCGCCACGCACAGCTCCAGACATGACGACCCGCCGCCGGCTCCCGACCAAGGGGCAGGGCGCTTCGACGTTCTCACAATGCCTGTCGTTCCGGGACCCCCATGGATGCCGGGACTCAACCAGCACAAGGGTCCCGAACCGCGCTGCGCATCGAGACCGACGACCGAACAAGGAATGAACAATGGCCCCTCGCGTTCTCATCTCCGACGCGCTGTCGGAAACGGCCGTGGACATCTTCCGGCGCCGCGGCATCGACGTCGATTTCAAGCCGGAACTCGGCAAGGACAAGGACGCGCTCCTTGCTGCTGTCGCCGATTATGACGGCCTTGCCATTCGATCGGCGACGAAGGTCACCGAGAAGGTGATCGAGGCGGCCGACAAGCTCCGCGTCATCGGCCGCGCCGGCATCGGCGTCGACAATGTCGACGTGCCGAAGGCGACCGAGCGCGGAATCATCGTGATGAACACGCCCTACGGCAATTCGATCACGACAGCCGAGCACGCGATCGCAATGATGTTCGCCGTGGCGCGCCAGCTTCCCGCCGCCGATGCCTCGACGCAGGCCGGCAAGTGGGAGAAGTCGAAATTCCTCGGTACCGAACTCACAGGCAAGACGCTTGGCGTCATCGGCTGCGGCAATATCGGCTCGGTCGTGGCCGAACGCGGCATCGGGCTTCGTATGCGCGTCGTTGCCTATGATCCGTTCCTGTCGCTGGAGCGGGCACAGGAGATCGGTGTGGAGAAGGTCGAACTCGACGAGCTTTTGAAACGCGCCGATGTGGTGACGCTGCACACGCCGATGACCGAAAAGACCCGCGGCATCATCGGTGCGGAGGCGCTGGCCAAGATGAAGCCGGACGCGATCGTCATCAACTGTGCTCGCGGCGGCCTCGTCGACGAAGCCGCCCTTGCAGAGGCGTTGAAGGAAGGCCGTATCGGCGGCGCCGGGATCGACGTCTTCGAATCCGAGCCGGCAAAGGAAAGCGTCCTATTCGGCCTGCCCAATATTGTCTGCACGCCGCATCTCGGTGCGTCGACCTCGGAGGCGCAGGAGAACGTCGCGCTGCAGATCGCGGAGCAGATGGCCGACTATCTCATCGACGGTGCTGTCTCCAACGCGCTCAACATGCCGTCGATCTCGGCCGAAGAGGCGCCGCGGCTGACGCCGTTCGTGACGCTCGCCGATCAACTCGGCTCGTTCGCCGGTCAGTTGACCGAAACCGGCGTCCAGTCGATTCGCATCGAATATGAGGGCGCGGTCGCCGACATGAACACGCGGGCGCTCACGGCCGCCGCGCTTACCGGCTTCCTCAAGCCGCTGCTGCAATCGGTCAACATGGTCTCGGCACCGACGCTGGCGCGCGAGCGCGGCATCCATGTCGAGGAGGTACGGCGCGAGCAGCAGGGGGCGTATGAGACCTATATCCGCCTGACCGTTAACACCGACCGACGCGAACGCTCCGTCGCCGGCACCGTCTTCTCCGGCGGCCGACCGCGGGTCATCCAGGTGAAGAACATCAACATGGAGGCCGAGCTGGTACCGTCGATGCTCTACGTTACCAATCTCGACAAACCCGGCTTCATCGGCCGCCTCGGCGCCGCGCTCGGCGAGGCCGGGGTCAACATCGCGACCTTCAATCTCGGTCGGAGCGCGCCGGGCGACGACGCGATCGCACTCATCGGTGTCGACCAGGAGCTCACCGACGACGTCGTTGCCAGGGTCGAGGCAGTCGACGGCGTGGTTCAGGCCAAACGGCTGCGGTTCTGACGGGCCTGCCAATCCACCGATTGCCCCACCACAACCCTTGTTTGGACTACCCAGCGTCACAATCGCCCGTTAGGGGGTCCCTGTCTTCGGGGGCGAAGCAGGAGGAAGGGACTCATGAAGATTGTGACTTGCCTGGCGGGCGCCGGGCTTCTCGTCGCTGGTCCGGCGCTTGCGGAGGATATTGCTGTCGACGCGCCGATCAGTGCGGTGACGGTCTATCCGCAGGGTGCCTCCATCACCCGCATGCTCGATTTCCAGATCCCCGGCGGCACGTCGGTTCTGGTGATCGACGATCTTCCCGTTGGTATCGATTCCTCGTCGATCCGCATCGAGGGCGTCGGCAACGCCCAGATCCTCGCGGTCGAAGTGCGGCGCGCCGTCAAGGACGACGACGATAATCCGGAGCGCGAGGCGCTGATCGAGCAGCTCGAGCTCCTCCGCGAGGACCTTCGCTCCCTCGACACCCGCCGCACCGCGATGGAGGCGCAGCGCCAGTTCATCACCAATCTCATCGCCGACGGTCCTGGCGGTTTTGCAGAGCTCCTCGGTCAGGCCGGCGGCGGCATCGAGATGTGGGAAGACGCCTGGCGGATGGTCTCTGACGGCATCTTCGAGGTCGAGCGGGAACTGCACGCTTTCGATATCCAGCAGCGCGAGATCGAGGAAGAGATCG